>CAZJYV010000019.1:4310-17530 GCA_964550295.1 uncultured Clostridium sp.
GGTCTCGGTTCGCCCTCGCTGATCCCCGCTTACCGCACGGATTATGTGTTCGCTGTGATTTGTGAGGAGTTCGGCATCCTCTTTGGCGTTGGCGTGATCGCGATATATACGCTCATCGTCGTGCGCGGCGTGATGATCGCGCTTTCAAGCGAGGATCGTTTTTCCTCGCTGTGTGCGTTCGGCTCGGCATCGCTCATCGCTTTGCAAACGTTTATCATCATCGGCGGCGTGATCAAACTCATCCCGCTCACGGGTATTACGATGCCCTTCGTCAGCTACGGCGGCAGCTCTATGATTGCGTTCATGACTGCTGCGGGATTGCTCCATGGCGTCGCATCGCGGAATGGAGCAATCCTCGAAAAAAGGCTGGAGGAGGCAAACGAAGCATGAATACTTCCCGCAATATGAAAACGTTGCTTTTTGTTTTTCTGCTGCTTTTTGCACTGCTTGCGGTTTACCTGATTTACATCATTGACCTGTATGGGGATTACTGGTTCGCCAGTCCCTACAATACCCGCGTAACAGCGCAGAAGTCGCGTGTAGTCGCCGGGGATGTGCTCGATCGGAACGGAACGGTTCTTGCCACGACGGATTCGCAAGGCAGTCGTCTCTATGGCGGAGACAGTGAGCTTCGAGCTTCGATCGCACATGTGTTGGGCGACAACGGCGGGCAAACCATCGGCGCGCAGTCGCTTTTTGCAAAATACCTTTTGGGTTTTGATACGGATGTCGGAACAAGACTTTCAGAACTTGTTTCCGGTGAAAAGCGGCGCGGATCGGATGTTTATCTTACCATCGATGCCCGTCTATGCGCATATGCGTACTCTCTGCTTGAAGGACGTTCCGGTGCGATCATCCTGATGAACTATAAAACGGGGGAAATTCTTGCATCCACAAGCTCCCCTTCTTTTGATTTAAAAAAAATCGATCTGATTGCTTCCGGTGAATATGAACCCGAAGCGGGAAGCCTTGTTAACCGTGTGACGATGGGCCGGTATACGCCCGGCTCAACGTTTAAGATCGTGACGACGATCGCAGCGCTTCGCTATCTGCCCAACATAACCGAAAGGGTATTCACCTGTACGGGGCAGCTCGCTTTTGAAACCGCGAGCGGAAAGCTTGTCGGAGATACCGTTAAGGTTTTCGACTCGGACGGCAACGTCAGGGACGGATATACTTTGCTGCGCGATTTTGACAACGAGGTGCACGGTGAGCTAACCCTCGAGGAAGCCTTTGCGGTTTCCTGCAACAATGTATTCGCGCGCATCGCGCTGGAACTTGGGGAGGAGAAGATCAAGCGCGTCGCTGAGGATCTCGGATTTAACGGCGAGCTTATCTTTAACGAACTCGTGGTTTACAGCGGCACATACGCGCAAAGCGATACGGATTTTGAACTCGCCTGGAGCGGCGTTGGCCAGCACACGGATATCATGACGCCCATGCATATGTGCCTGCTCTCGAGCGCAGTCGCAAACGACGGCATCATGATGAAACCCCGCCTGCTTTATGGGATGAAATCATCAAGCGGAACGGTCCTGAACGCACTGACGCCTGAAGAATACAAGAACATCCTTAATGGAAATGAGGCGGAATTTCTGAAGGAATGTATGCGTTTGACCGTATCGGAAGGAACAGGAATCAAAGCGCAGATCGACAGCTATACCGTATGCGGTAAAACGGGCACCGCGGAGGTTTCCTCCAGCGCCGATATCGCGCCGCACGCCTGGTTCACAGGTTTTATCGACGATGAGGAGCATCCATACGCAATCTGCGTTATGATAGAAAACGGAGGCGGGGGAGGCGCGGTTGCCGCGCCGGCCGCCGCCTCCGTTTTTGAAAAAGCGATCGATCTTTTCGGTTAACCTTCGGCATAATAAGCAAGCAACAGGTCGACCATCATGCCGTAGCTTTTAACGCCGCTGTCCTGCTGGTTGAACTTGAGATAATTATCGTTGATCTCGGTGACCTTGTCCTCGACGGGGCCTTCAAAGGATGCCCAGTATTCGCTGTACTGTACAAGATCGCGCTGCATCCCGTCGCTGTAATGCGCCCGCACGCCGGAGTAGAGATCCGGGTCGGCGGCGTACAGCTTGTTCATGCTGTTGATGAGCGCCAGCATCACCCCGGAATAGGCGATCGCCGGCATGTCGGACTGAACGCAGGCAAGATAACCGACAAAGTTTGCTTCATCCTCGCGGGCAATACCCAGATAATGCGCGGTTTCATGCGCTGCGGAAGATAGCAGCAACAGCGCGGGCTGATCGACATTGACGTTCGCTTCGGCCGTAAACGGAATAAAGATGCCGGAAATTCCGGCATAACTCATACCGACGGAAGCGATGACACCTTTAGCCGGATAGACCTTGCGGGAAAAAATCTCTTCCTGTTCTCCCAAAGCCTGGTACGCTTGCGGTATTTGGTTAAAATAGGCCTTGTAACCGCCCGGCAGGGTGAAAACACCGTTTTCATCCTCATCCACCTCCTCGCGAAGCTGTACGGCACGAATTGCCAGGTCGTCGCAAAGCGCTTCAAGCTCCTCGACAGGTCTCGGCTCCACATCGAGCCCCATCCTCATATAGAGGGACGGGCGGGAATAATTGAAGCCCCAGTCCAAATAGAACAGACAGAACAAAACGCTCGCCGTTATGCAGAGCGACAGCATAAAACCGACGAAGCGCGCGAACAGGACTTTTCCTGAAAAAAGGCCGAAGAGGTGAATCAGCACGAGCAGCACGATAATGATCACGCCGGAATAAATCAGCAATTCGGCAATGGATATACTCCCTGCAAACGAACTGGCTTTGCCCAAATACATGCTGATATAGGGAAAAATACCGTTGCTGAAGTATTTTTCGGTAAGGGCGGGGTATTTTGCGGCAAGCAGCGTCAAACCATAAACTGCGGGGACGATCAGCAGCCACGGCAGTTTACGAGCGGTTTTCAGCCATTCTTCGCGATCGATTCGGCTTTTGTATTTCTTTTTTTCCATAAAGCGATTATAGCACCGCCGGCGCTTATTCGGAATACGGTGGATGTTAATTTATCATGGCGGCCGATGTCGTTCGACAAAGTCCTGCATCAGCGTATCGTCCGGTGCTTCGGAAAACACCGTTACCGGAACCACTTCGCTATCTTTCGGGAACATGTATATGGTTGGCCCATTCCGGATGCGCGACGGATGTAAATGCACCTTAAGCCACACGCAGGGAAGATAACCGTCCGCATAGATAATCATCGTCGTTTCTCCGTAGGAGGCCCCGGTCAGCCGGATAAAATCGCTGTCCATATCAATGGGGATGGAGGATACGAGCGCGACGCCGCGTTTATCGCTCGATGTTGTGATGCCGCAATCCGGCAAAACGATCGTCGCATTTTTCAACGGCACAAGCGTATAAGCGTCGACTATATATACGCTGATGTGTCCGTATTGCTTTGTATCCTTTCCGAAAAACATCGCCAGCGCAACCGAGGCGCAAACGAGCGCAACGGCGCAGACGATATAAAGCAACTGAGTCTTCGCGCGCATGATACACTCCTTTCCCTTAAATTAATAAGGGCGGGGGACCGTTTATGTGATATAATAAAATCATTCTAACAATCCGGAGGATTAGTATGGGCGAACGTTATACCGATGGCGCGTGGCGCAATTCGATGCGCGTCACGGTCGACTACAATAATATGATGGCGCAATATATCGGTGAAAAGGGCATCAAACCTGAGGAGATCGAAGCGAACGCCGCGCTGTATAAGCAGGCTGCTCAAAACATGGAGGACGGACGCGGCCGCATGAAATGGCGTGAGCTGCCCTTTAATCAGGCGAGCGTCGTGCGACAGATCAACGCCTCTGCGAAGCGCATACGCAACAGATTTGAAGCGTTCGTCGTACTCGGCATCGGCGGCAGCGCACTGGGTCCCATCGCCGTACAGCAGGCGCTTTCGCATTTGCATTATAACGAGCTGTCCAAAGAGAAGCGGAGCGGCCCTAAACTTTATGTCGCGGACAACATTGACCCAGAGCGCATGGCGGCGCTGCTCGACATCATCGATCCGGAAACCACGGCGTTCAATGTGATTACAAAATCCGGCAGCACATCCGAAACGATGTCGCAGCTTTTGCTGTTCACGGCGCTTCTGAAGGAAAGGCTTGGCGCGAACTGGCGCGAACATGTCATCGCCACGACCGATGAAAAAAAAGGCAACCTCACTAAAATCGCACAGAAGGAGGGCCTCGAAACCTTCTATGTGCCGGATGGTGTCGGCGGTCGCTTCAGCGAACTTTGCCCGGTGGGTCTTCTCGCAGCGGCTGTTTGCGGAATCGACATCACCGAGCTTCTCACAGGCGCATCCTATATGGATGGCTTATGTTCGACTTCCGATATATACCGGAACCCCGCTTATATGAGCGCTGCACTGGAGGTGCTCGCCATGCGCAAGGGCTGCAACATCAGCGTGCTGATGCCCTATGCGGACTCTCTCAAATACATCGCAGACTGGTACGCGCAGCTCTGGGCGGAATCCCTTGGCAAGCGCATAGATCAAAACGGATCGTTCGTCCATTGCGGGCAGACGCCGGTTAAATCCCTCGGCGTCACCGATCAGCATTCTCAGGTGCAACTCTACACGGAAGGGCCTTTCGATAAGGTTTTGACCTTCGTTGGCGTGGACAAATACCGCGCCGAGATCGAGATCCCGCACAGCTTCGACGGTCTGCCTGACGTATCCTTCCTGAGCGGCCATACGTTTAACGAGTTAATCCAATCGGAGCAGCGTGCTACCGAATACGCAGTGACGAAATCCGGCCATCTCAATAAGACCATCACATTGCCCGAGGTAAACGCGTTTACAATCGGTCAGCTTTTGTATTATTTTGAGATGGAAACCGCGTTTGCGGGCGAATTGCTCGGCATCGACGCGTTCGACCAGCCTGGCGTCGAGGAGGGTAAAAACGCAACCTACGCGTTGCTCGGGAAAACCGGATTTGATGAAAAGCGCGCCGAACTCGATGCGATGCCGGAGAAAAACGCACGATACATCGTATGATGTTATGGACGGTTTGTGAATTCAAACCGTTCCCGCTTAACAGAAGGGCCTGTATATTGTAGAATTTGAATATCTCCATGATCGGAGGGGCGCAAAGAGCGTGAAACGAATTTTTTCCATATTGCTCGCACTATCTATGCTTGCGCTGTTTGGTTGCGCGAATAGAACTGAAACCGCGGGCAGTCCGGAACCTGCTTTGTCCGAATCCCCGGTGCCGTCCGGCGCGGAAACGGACAATGGGGAGGATTTTGCCCTCCTCGGGCTCATCATCGACGACGATGGGTCAAACGGCGCATATATGACCATGTACGGCTTCCTCCACACGGCGGAAACTCTGGGTTACGCTGCCAAGCTATATCGTGCGGTCAACGGCACGGAAGCACTCGCTGCGCTTGAGCAGGCTGCGAAGGACGGCGTTGACGGGCTGATGGTCTATTCGCCCGGCGGAGCAAACGATGCGGCTGTGAGCGAAGCCGCGAACAAAGGCATGTACATCGTTGTGCCGTATGACAAATGTGCAGCAACCGGGCTGAGCTGCAATGTCGTCGCTGACGACACGGATTATTATGACGAACTCGCGCGCGGCCTCGCCGAGCGAATGACAGAGCGCAGTCTGAAGTCCGGAAGGATACTCGTGTACGGTCGCGATCCGGCCACCTGTTTAGCCATGTTCGAAACGTCTATTGCCGCGAGCTATCCGCAATTCAATGTTGTTGCATTTCAAAGGACGGCTGTGGACGATCAGGGCGCGATTGACGAGTTGGCGCAATTTCTTCTCTACAACCGCGACATTAAAGGTATGTACGTGATCGACGCGGATTCTTCTGCTGTTGCGGTCAGCGCGCGCACGCAGACGCAGAAGCTGTTTAAGGAAAACGGTGCGCCGTCGCCAACGCCGTCGCCTTCGCCGAACCCATCCGCGACGCCCGCCGATCCGAATACTGCAATTTATACACCCAACCCGTCCATCATGACGCAGATTTCCATAACGATATTCTGCAACGGCCTGAGCGATGATAATTACGGACTTTTTACAGATAACGACATCTTCGCCCTATGCATCGAGCCTTATTATGAAGCAGCCGCACAGGGAACCATGACGCTCGACGAGTTGCTGCGCGGTGAAAACGCAGCTTCTGTCGTGAAGGTGAACAGACCGCTTGTCTATGCGGATACGGCGGAAAAGTATAAGGCGATTTACGATCAGATGAAGCGGATGTTCTCGCTGAACGAGGGTACATGATCGATCTTAAAATGCTTAAAAAAATAGACTGGGCAACGATCCTGCTGGTGCTTTTGCTGGTGGGATTTGGCCTTGTCAGCATTGCGAGCATCATGGCAACGCCGTTTGACGGCACCGAAAGCGGTTTAAATGATTTTATCGGCAGGCTGAATTTGAATTACGTCAAGAAGCAGGCGGTTAATTTTTTGGTGGGCATCGCCGCATTTCTGGTTTTGATCGTGTTCGATTATCAAGTTTATAAGCCGCTCATCAAGCTTGTTTATATCGGGAATCTCGGTTTGCTGGCGCTTTTACTGATCGCCGCAAAAACGACGAGGGGCATCAACGGCTGGTTTGTGCTCGAGGCGATCGACCGATCGATCCAACCTTCCGAGCTGTGTAAAATCACCATCATCATCGCCCTGTCGATCGTCGTCTCCAATACAATGATGAAAAACGACGGCAAATTCAAGGGGTTCCGTTCGGTCATGCTCGCGGTGCTGCTCTGCGCCATTCCGACTGCTCTTGTCATGGTGCAGCCGGACTTCGGAACGGCGTTCGTCTATATTTGCATCATGATCATCATCTTCTTCGTTTCGAAGATCAGTTGGGGATATATCGCAACAGCTGCCGGAATCGCAGCCGTCGGGTTGCCTGCCGCATATTTTTTCCTCATGAGCGACGATCAGCAGTACCGCATCAAGGTGTTCCTCAATCCCGACCTTGATCCGTTGGATAAGGGCTACAACGTCCTTCAGTCCAAATTGGCAATCGGATCGGGTCAGTTATACGGAAAAGGCTATTTCAGCTCTGGCACGCTCGCGCAGCTCAGGTACGTTCCCGAGCGGCATACGGACTTCGTATTCGCAGGTATTGCGGAGGGGTTGGGCTTCGTCGGCGGCATGATCCTGATTCTAACGTTTTTCATCTTGATTTTCCGTTGGCTTTGGATCGCACTTCATGCGAAGGATTATTTCGGCATGTGTCTTGTCGCAGGCTGCACAGGCATGCTGTTGGCGCATGTGTTTGAAAATGTCGGCATGACGATGGGTTTGATGCCGGTGACCGGTATTCCGCTGCCTTTTATCAGTTACGGAGGGTCGAACCTGTTGACGAATATGATCGCCGTCGGTATCGTGGAAGGGGTCTGGATGCGGCGAAATACACAAAAAATAACGCATAAGGCATAATCAGAACCCTCCTGCAAGCATAAGCTATTTTGCGGGAGGATTTTCATATGGTTGCGGATAAAAACAGAATCGAAGTTTCCTGCTTCCAGACGGAAGGCCGGCGCAACAGGCACTTTGCCGGTCGCATCGCACATATCGCGCAAACGCGCGGTACGTCCATGCTGGTTAAAATCGGCGTCTGCTGCGCTGCCGCTGCTCTCATGCTGCTCATTAAAATATCCAGCGAAAACAAGCAAGACCCGATCTCGGTTCTGGAGAACACCGTTGCAACGGATGAGGATGAGCTCGACGATCAGCTAGGCAGGTTGAAATTTGTTGAACTGCCGGGCATTATCGAAGTTTTTTCCAGCGAAAATAAGAGCATACTTTCTCTGGAATGCGCTTCGAGCGAGTTATTGGATGAGGCTACGCTGCTTAAAATCATATCTGGCACAGATCAGGCACTGATCATCAATGCATCGTGCAAGGTAAAAAGCAAGGGCGAGGACCCCCTATACGGCGCCTATGTTATACTCGATATGGGGGACGATACGGAGCTGACCGTATATGGTCTGAACGAACTTTCGCTCGAGGATGGTCAGCCTCTTTCCGACGGAGATGAACTTGGGAACATTTCGGCCAAAATGGCCCTTTACGCCTTGGTGAAGCGAGAAGGGCGGCCTATCGACCCGATATCGTATCTGCATCTCGATGTAGAGCCGTGAGCTTTACCCTTTTTACCATAGGTAAAACGCGCGTTCGCCTGAACGCGCTTTTTCTCTTCCCGCTTGCATTCGCGTTTTTCACGGGTAACGGATATTTGTTTCTGCTCACAATCATCGCTCTTTCGCTCCATGAAGCCGCCCACGCTGCGATGACATTCGCATGCGGCGCGCAGATCGCCCAGGTTGATATCCATCCGCTCGGGCTGAGCGCGAGCCTTATGAACACGCCGTTGAGCGTGGGGGATCAGCTTGCCATAGCGGCAGCAGGACCGGTTTTCAGCCTGACTGCGGGCGTTGCAGCGGCATTTGTTTACGAAAGCGGCATCTTTCAGTCTGAATCCCTTAAAACGTTTGCGAGCATCAACACGATCCTCGCCTTTATCAACCTCCTTCCGGCACCTCCCCTAGATGGATCCTCCATGATCGCGGCGCTTGCATCCCGTCGATTTTCGGAAAAAACGGTTTATATGATGCTGGGTACGACAGGCTTAGTTACGGCGGCTCTGCTGGCAGGCGTTTCCATCTATCTCTGCGTGCATGGAGCAAATTTTTATCCATCGGCGTTGGCGGCCGCATTTCTATTGATTGCCGCCATAAAAGAACACAACAAAATCAGAGGCGGGCGGGCAGGCGCGATGCTCCGCCAAAACGCCGCGCTCAGCGCCGCCCGATCTGTTCGCGTGCGGGAAATTGCGCTCAACTGCGGCGTAACGGCGAACGAAGCGCTCAGACTGGGCGTATCCGGACAATATACGCGAATCATCGTGTTGGGCGAGGATTACAGGGAGCTTGGCGTACTTAACGAAAACGATCTGTATGAAGGCATTGCCAAGCAAGGAAGCAACGTAACGCTCAAAACGCTCCTTGTGCGTTCGATTGACCAAAGGGCGACATGGTGATACACTTATTTTCAGAACCGATTGGGAGGATGCATTGAACTTTATAAATGTACCGGACAGGCTATTGTCCGGCGTTGAGAAGCCTGCGCGCTATACAGGCGGGGAACTGAACATGACGGATAAGCGGGATGCGGCGCTCCGCTTTGCGCTTTGCTTTCCGGATGTTTATGAAATCGGCATGTCGCATCTCGGCTCGAGGATCCTGTATCACATCCTGAACATGCGCGAGGATACGATATGTGAGCGGGTGTATACGCCTTGGACGGATATGGAGAGGATGATGCGCGAGCATGCTATCCCCCTCTTCACGCTTGAAACGAAGCGCCCCGTCGCAGATTGCGATGCACTCGGCTTTTCGCTTCTCTATGAGATGTGCTACACCAACATCCTGACGATGCTGGATCTTGCGGGAATTCCTCTATATGCAAAGGATAGGGGCGAGGACATACCCATTATTATGTGCGGAGGTCCCTGCACGTGCAACCCGGAACCAATCGCGCCATTCATGGATGCCGTGATGATTGGGGATGGCGAGGAGCTGATTTCGGACGTTGCCGACGTGCTCCTCAGCTGCAAACAAAACGGGTCGAGCAGGGCGGAAAAGCTCAAGGCATTAAGGCAGATTGAGGGGATATATATCCCGTCCTTCTATGAGGCTGACTATGAGCCATCCGGTCTTTTTGCGGGTTTAAAAAAACTCGATCCCGATGCGCCCGACAAGATAACCAGAAGGGTTGTGCTTGACCTGGACGCCGCGCCGTATCTTGGCAAACCCATTGTTCCGTATATGTCCATCGTGCATGACCGCATCGCCCTCGAGGTGTTTCGCGGTTGCACGCGCGGCTGCCGTTTTTGCCAGGCAGGCTTTATTTACCGACCGGTACGCGAAAAAAAGATGGAAACCGTGATGCAGCAAGCACACGAGTTGATCTCCTGCACGGGGTATGACGAGGTTTCCCTCTTTTCGCTCAGCACGAGCGATTATTCGAGGATTCACGAGCTTGTACCCGCGATCATGGACGCATTTGAAAACGAGCATGTGTCCATATCCTTGCCGTCGCTGCGGATCGATTCCTTCCTTAAGGATGATCTCGAGCGGATGCAAAGCGTACGAAAGGCCGGATTGACGTTTGCGCCGGAAGCAGGCACACAGAGGCTGCGGGACACTATTAATAAGGGTGTGGATGAAGAAGATCTGCTGCGAGCTGCCACGGATGCGTTCGAGGCTGGATGGGACGGAATAAAGCTCTATTTTATGATCGGCCTGCCGACTGAAACGGATGCAGACATCCTTGGAATTGCGGAACTTGTCCGCAAAGTCAGCGCGCGCTTCTATCAACTGTCCAAGGAAAAACGGGCTAAGGGGCTGCGCCTGAACGTAAGCGCATCCTCCTTTGTTCCAAAGCCGTTTACGCCCTTTCAATGGGAAGCACAGGATACGAAGGAAGAGCTTATGCGCAAACAGCGCATGCTTAAGGACGCACTAAAGGGAATCCGCGGTGTGGAATTTTCCTACCATGCGCCGGACGTCAGCGTACTGGAGGCGGTTTTTGCGCGCGGCGACAGAAAGCTTGCGCGTCTGTTGGAAAACGCGTGGAAACGCGGCGCTCGTTTCGATTCCTGGGATGAATGTTTTGATAAGCGCGCTTGGGATGAAGCCTTTATCGAAAACGAACTCGATCCCGCTTTTTATGCGAACCGGCAAAGAGGGATGAGCGAGTGCCTCCCGTGGGAACATATCGACGAGCTTGTGACGATTGAGTATTTAATAAAGGAACGTGAGGCCGCTTACAAAGCCTCCAAAACGTGCGATTGCAGACAGGGCTGCAACGGCTGCTTCGGGGAGAGATATGCGGATTATTGCAAAATTTTCTAAAGGAGAGCAGGTGCGCTTCGTTTCGCATCTGGATATACAAAGACTTTTTGGACGTGCGTTCCGGCGTGCGGGGATGCCTATCGCTTATTCGCAGGGCTTTAACCCGCATCCCGTGCTCGCGTTCGCTACGGCGCTTGCCACTGGCGTCACAAGCGATGCGGAGTGGCTGGACGTCAAGCTGGAGCGCGATATCCCATGCACAGAATTTATCATAGGCATGAATGCTGCGTTGCCGGACGGTTTTCGCATTCTGGAGGCGCTTGAGGCGGAAGAAAAACTTCCCTCTTTGACGGCGCTTTTATCCTGCGCAACATATACGGTTCTGCTGGACGGCACCTCTGATCACGCGTTCCTTCAAGCAGCGCTGAACGTGTTGATTTCGGGACCGATCATCGTTACTAAGCGCACCAAAGGCGGCATGAAGCCGACGGATATCCGTCCGCAGGTACTTTCTGCGGAATTCAGCCATACGGATGAAAGCCGGTTGTCCATTCAGCTAAGCGGCTTACTGAACGCTTCCGGCAGCTTGAATCCGGATGTTTTTACCCAGGAACTATTCAGCCGTGCCGGAAGCAGTTGCAATTACAGAATACACAGGGACACCGTGCTGTTCACAAACGGCAGGAGCACGCCGGTCTAAAGCATCGAGGGCAGAATGAAAAAAGAGATCTTTGTTGACATCAACCCTTATCAGACGCGCGTCGTACTTGCGGAAAACGGCATGCCCAGCGAGGTGTATATCGAGCGGAGAGGCCGCGAGAGGCTTGTCGGCAATATCTATAAGGGCAAGGTGCAGAACGTTTTACCCGGCATGCAGGCGGCTTTCGTAGATATCGGTCTGGAACGAAACGCATTCCTCTATGCGGGTGACATCCAAACGGATAAGTCAGAATTTACATTTAACGGCGAAGCGCCTTTGTTCCCGAACGGCATTCCCAACATCAGGGATATCGTCAAGGTGGGGCAGGAGATCGTCGTCCAGATCGTCAAAGAACCGGTCGGTACGAAAGGGGCTCGCGTGACGACGAATATCACGCTCCCCGGGCGCACTCTTGTGCTGATGCCTTCTGTAAACTATATCGGCGTTTCCAGAAGGATTGAGGACGAGTCCGAGCGCATGCGGCTCAAAGCTACGTTTGAGCGCGTTGCCGCCAGTCGTTCTATGGGCGCAATTGTGCGCACGGCCGCCATCGGTAAGAGCGACGCGGAGTTTGAGGCGGATTATGTGTTCCTGACGCGCCTTTGGGAGCGCATATCCCAGAAGAGTGAGATGGTGTCGGCTCCCAGATTGCTTCATGCAGAGGAACCGCTTGTATTCCGCACCATACGCGATATCTTTACGCCCGATATCGACCGGCTCGTCATCAACGACCGGGAGTTTTTCGACAGGGTGCAAATCGTCGCCGGCATCATCTCTCCGACACTGCGGGATAGAGTCGAGCTATATGATCAGACGCCGGATATGTTCGACCGTCTGGGTCTTGACGATGCGATCCGTAAAGCGCTCGAGCGCAAGGTCTGGATGAAGAATGGCAGCTACATCATCATCGACCAGACGGAAGCGCTTACGACGATCGACGTGAACACCGGCAAATACGTTGGCACCGATAATCTGCAGGAAACGATAACGGAAACCAACTGCGAGGCCGCGCGCGAAATTGCACGCCAGCTCAGGCTCCGCGATATCAGCGGGATTATCATCGTCGATTTCATCGATATGGAGGAAATCGCGGATAAGGAGCGTGTACTCACGACCCTGCGTACAGAGCTTGCCAAAGACCGCACGAAGTCCAACGTGCTTGGTATCACACAACTGGGTCTAGTGGAGATGACGCGGAAAAAGACGCGCCAGTGCATCTCAAACACCCTGCAGGCACCCTGCCCTTACTGCGACGGGGACGGCAAGGTATTATCCTGCGAAACCATGCTGCTGCGGGTGCGCCGCACGCTCATGAAGGATATCAACACAGGCACTGCTAAGTATTATATCGTGCGTGTTCATCCGGATGTCGCCAAGGCAATTGAGGACAATACCTCATCAAAATCAGGCATTCTACCCATCCCGGAGAACGGAGCCGTTTTTGTGCGTACTGAGATGAGCATGCATATTGAAGATTTCGAGGTGCGCGCGCTTACCTCTAAGGAAGAAGTCGCAGATGCAGCGGTCAGCTGTCGGGAATATCGATAACAGATCGAAAAACAAAAAAGCTAGTGACAGGAAACGAAATCTATGCTATAATCCTAAATCGTTGGCGCAATTGCGTCGGGCCAATGTAGCTCAGTTGGTAG
>CAZJYV010000020.1:0-9157 GCA_964550295.1 uncultured Clostridium sp.
GGGATGGAGGGGCTCGAACCCCCGACCTCTTCGATGTGAGCGAAGCGCTCTAACCGGCTGGGCTACATCCCCGACGCAAAAAATATTCTACAACATTACGCGCGTCATTGCAAGCGCAAATTCATCAATCTGCCGCGCGTTCTGCGCGCAAAAGCGAGACAAGCATATATATCCCGTTTTTGCATACACTTTTGTGATGGAGGCGGATCTTATGCCAAATAGCAAACGGAGGATCAAGCTGGGCAGATACGCGGCGGCGGCGCTCGACCTTCCGGAGGAAACCTGTACCGGCTGCGTGAAGGCTACGCTGTATGCGGCCAGCGCGCTCGTCGTGGAAAACCACAAAGGCGTGTTCGAATGCGCGCCGGAGCGCATACGTCTGCGCACGGGCGAGGGAATTCTGCGCATCGAGGGCAATAACATGGCACTCATGGAGTTGTCGGACGAGCGCGCGCTCATACAGGGTGAAATATCGCTCGTTTCATTTGAAAAATAACGGTAAACAATGCCGCGGCTCAGCGGTTTGATGAGGTTGTATGGCCGGGCGCGTATGGAATTATCTGACCGGATATGTTATGATTGAAATCAAAGGTCGCGGGCTGGAGCGCTTGATCAACCGAGCGACGCACGCGGGCGTTGCGCTATACGGCATCCGCAGGACCGCCGCAGACGCGGTCACGGGGCGCGTGAGCGTGGGTGGATTTTACGAACTGAGACCCCTTCTTCGCGGAACGGGACTGCATGTGCGGATTATCGACAAACGCGGCCTGCCCATTCTCCTTTCCCGAGGGAGGGGGCGTGAGGTTCTGCTCTTTGGCTGGATACTCGTTGTTGCGGCAATCGTCGCAGCATCGCGTTTCATCTGGTATATCTCGGTAGACGGGTGCGATGTCATCGAGAAAACGCAGGTCATCCGAACGCTGGCTGAACTGGGCGTGGAAACGGGTTCTCCCCGCGCTGCCACATCGACGTTCGATCTGGGCGGCAGGATTATGGCGAGCGACGCGCGCATTGCCTGGGCCGGTGTCCGGTTGGAGGGCGTGATCCTGCGCGTGAGCATCGTTGAAGCGCAGCCCTATGTGCCGGAGGATGAGGGCGACGAACCCGGGAGTCTTTTTGCGAAAAAGGACGGTGTGATCACAAGCGTCGTCGTCGAGGGAGGCAAAGCCAAGGTTGTCGCGGGGGATGCCGTATGGAAGGGACAGGAGCTCATTACGGGCGTGATCCGCAACGACGAACTCGGCACGATCTTTGCCCGCGCAAAGGGAACAGTCATAGCGCAGGTCGTTTACTGCGTTTCGGCGAACGGGGGGCCGCTGATCCCGTATCCCGTTCGCGCGGGGGTTCCGCGCCGCGAGATGCATGTGGAGTTGTTCGGCTATACGCTCGGTGCGCAAAGTGAAGCCCGCGAGGAAGTATCCCTAGGCATGTGGCAGCTGACGAACTGCCTGCTGCCGGTCACGTTTGAGCTGATCGACAGCTACGCGCTGCAGGAGCAACTTGCGCGCGCGCCGCTCGACAAGCTTGAGCAAGCGGCATACGCCAAGGCGGAGGCGGCCGTGCTCGCGCAAATACCCGAGGATGCTGTCCTGCTTTCAAAAAAAGCGAAACAACGATCAATGAAGACGGATCGGTTACCGTGACGGTCACCGTGGTTACCGAAGAAAATATTGCGGAACTAAGAGGACTGGATGGAAATTAAGGAAGGAAGAGAAGCGACGGTTGTTCGGGAGATTCCCGTTGAGTCGATGGATGAGCTGATCAAGCTGTTTGGTGTGTTCGATGAAAACCTCAAGGTGATCGAGGCGGAAACGGGCGTGCGCATGGCGGCGGACGGGGACTGCATCCGCATAGCCGGCAGCGCGGAAAGCGCGGAGCTTGCGGCAAACGTCACGGACAAGCTGCTTGTCAACATACGGCGCGGCGAAAGGCCGGACAGAGGCCGCATCCGGTATGCGGTGGATCTCGCGCGCGAAGGCAACGCGGAGCTGATTACGGAACTGGAGAGCGACGTCATCGCCTTCACCGCAAAAGGAAAGCGGGTTAAGTGCAAGACGCTCGGTCAAAAAAAATATGTAAACGCGCTAAAAAAGCACACCGTCGTGTTTGGCGTCGGCCCCGCGGGTACGGGCAAAACATACCTCGCAGTGGCGATGGCGGTGCTCGCTTATAAAAACAAGGAAGTCGAGAAGATCATCCTCACGCGACCGGCGGTGGAGGCAGGCGAAAAGCTGGGCTTTCTGCCGGGCGATCTGCAGAACAAGGTCGATCCGTACCTTCGCCCGCTCTACGACGCGCTCTATGATTTTCTTGGCGCGGAATCGTTCAAAAACCTTTCGGAGCGCGGAGTGATCGAGGTTGCGCCGCTCGCGTACATGCGCGGGCGCACGCTCAGCGATGCGTATATCATCTTGGACGAGGCGCAAAACTGCACCATCGAGCAGATGAAAATGTTCCTGACGCGCTTTGGCGAAGGCTCTCGCGTCGTCGTCACAGGCGACATCACGCAGATCGACCTGCCGCCGGAGAGAAGGAGCGGACTCGTACACGCGCTGGGCGTGCTGCGGGAGGTGGAGGGTATTTCGCAGATCTATCTGACTTACAAGGATGTTGTGCGTCATGAGATGGTCCAGAAGATCATTACGGCATACGACAAAATACAAAAGAAGAACTGACGACGGGGAGACGGATATGGCGAAAAAGGAGGGGCGCAAACCGCTTTCAAGAAAAAGGGCGAGGATGCTCGGGCTGCTGCTGCTTGCGGCGGCTTTTGCTGCAACCTGCCTCATAGTGTTAGCGGACATGACGCCCAAACTTTATGACGTCGGGATCGGGGAACCATCCCCGGATACGATCACGGCGCCAAAGAGCATTTCCGACGAAGCGGCGACACAGGCGCTTCGCGACAGCGCGCGCGCGAACGCGCAAAAGGTCTACGCGATTGACGATGCGCTGACAGCCCGGTATGTAACCGGCGCCGAGGGCTTCTTTAGTTCGCTTTATGAAATGCGCGCTTCGGCGCTTTCGATGCTCCCGCAGGGAGCGGGTACACAGATGGACGCGGACGGTTGGAAAACCGCCCTGAGCGACGAACAGAAGGCGCAGCTTTGCGCCATGACCGCGCCCGCACTTGATGCTGACACGCTTGCGGGGGTACTCGCGAGCACGACGGACGAGATTCAAACCCTGCGGGATGTCGTGATCTCCAAGCTTTCTACATCGCTTGAGGCGGGGCTTTCGGAGGATGGGACTGCGAGCGTGAAAAGTTCCTGCGTGCGCGAGATCAACGCCATGACCGGCGTTTCCGCCACGCTCAAACAGGTTGCAGCACTTGTGCTCGATGACTATATGCACCCGACCCTCGTGCTCGATGAGGAGGCGACGCGTACGGCGCAGGACGCTGCGGCGGACGCTGTGACGCCTGTCATGATCAAAAAGGGCGATGTCATCGCCGAGCGCGGCACAACGGTCACAAAAGAGGCGTACGCAATCCTGTCCGATCTCGGCCTGGTGCGCGCGGATGAACCCGATGCTGCCCGCACCGTTGGCGCTGCGGTGTTGCTGCTGCTCGTTTTTTCGCTTTTTGTCGCCTACCTTTCTCTCTATCGCAAGGATGTGCTGAGCGATTGGAAAAAAATGCTCATCATTGCCGTTTTGATCGCCCTGACGGTGCTGCTCGCGTTCGCGGGCGGCCAGGCGGACGAGCGGCTTTCGCCCGCGCTGATCGCGATTATGCTTTGCGCCCTGCTCGTTGACGAGGGCGCGGCGCTCGCGCTGACGCCGCTGATGGCGGTGACGCTCGGCATGATGACGGTTTCGGGAGAAGGTGCATTCGATTCCGGGGCGTTCTCAATGTGCGCGTCCACCCTTGCCGCAGGAACGACCGCCGTGATCGCCCTTCGCAAAACGCAAAACCGCGGCGCGCTGATTGCCGCCGGAGCTGTCGGCGGCGCGGCTGCCTCTTTCGCTGCGGTTGCACTGCAGCTCATCGGGGGAAGCGACGCGGTTTCGGTACTCGTTTGCGTGGCGTGGACGTTTGGCAGCGCAATGATCGCCACGCTCCTCGTGGTGGGGTCCCTCTCCCTGTGGGAGATCGTTTTCGATGTGGCGACACCCGCGCGGCTCAACGAGCTTGGCAACGCAAACCAACCCCTCCTGCGGGAACTGATGACGGAAGCGCCCGGCACCTACCAGCATTCCGTTTTGACGGCGGCGCTTGCCGAAGCCGCGGCCGAGCGCGTCGGCGCGAACCCCCTTCTCGCGCGCGTGGCAGCCTATTATCACGACGTGGGCAAGCTCAGGCGGCCGCTGTATTTTAAAGAAAACCAAAAGAACGGGGAAAACATCCACGATTCCCTGCCGCCGCTCGAGAGCGCGCAGGCGATCATCGCGCACCAGAAGGACGGCGTCGCCCTCCTGATCAAGTACAAGCTGCCCTCCGCGGTCGTGCGCATCTGCGCGGAACACCACGGCAACTCGCTCGTAACCTACTTCTATCATAAGGCGAAGCAGACGGACGATAGCGTCCCGCCCAAATTATTCCGCTATCCGGGTAACCGCCCTTCCACGAAGGAAAGCGCGATCGTGATGCTTTCGGACTGCTGCGAGGCCGCCGTGCGTTCCCTCGGGGAAACCAGCAGCGAAGCCGTCGCGCAGATGGTACACAGGATCATCTGGTCGAAGATCAACGCAGAAGAAAACCTGCTTGCCGGCGCGCCGCTGACCGTTGCGGAAATCACGGAGATCGAAAAAAGCTTCCTTCGCACGTTTTCCGGCATCATGCACGACCGCATCGAGTACCCGGATGTGGACGAGGTTAAAAAATGACGGACATCGAATTTGATATAACGGAATATCCGCAGGATACGCGGGATATCCTCGCAGCCGCCGTCGCGGCTGCGCTCGCCCATGAAGGCGCGCGCGGTTCGGTCGCCGTGCTCGTGACGGACGATGCGGGCATTCACCGCATGAACCGCGATTATCGCGGCGTCGACCGGCCGACGGACGTACTCAGCTTTCCCTCCGCAGAGGGTGAGAGCATGCCTGAGGACGATGATTTTTTGGGGGATATCGCCATCTCGCTCGATCGGACGCGGGAACAGGCGGCGGAATACGGACACACATTTAAAAGAGAACTGTCCTTCCTTGCGGTGCACGGCACGCTTCATCTGCTCGGCTACGATCATTTGGATGACGTCGCGCGCGAGGAGATGTTTTCGATACAGGAAAAAATATTGGAGAAGATGGGAATTGGAAGATGAGAAACATCCACGATTTTGAAGTGAAGAACATGCTCAGGCAGGCGAACGACGCACGAGACCGCGCCTATGTGCCGTATTCGAATTTTCGCGTCGGCGCATGCGTGAAGGGCGCGACCGGGGCGTACTACCTCGGGTGCAACATCGAGAACGCGGCGTATTCGCCGACCATCTGCGCGGAACGCAGCGCAATGATCAAAGCGGTTTACGAGGGCGAGCGCGAGTTTGACGCTGTCGCCATCGTATGGGATGGGGACAACCCCGCCGTGCCTTGCGGTGTGTGCCGCCAGGTGCTCGCGGAGTTCTGCGATCCCGAAATGCCGGTGATCTGCGCCAACCGCAAGGGCGAGTACAAGGTGCTTGCGTTAGGCGACCTGCTGCCTTTTGCTTTCACGCCGGAGGATCTTTTACGCAAATGAGTTATCAATCAGGCTTTATTTCGATTATCGGCTCGCCCAATGTGGGCAAGAGCACACTGATGAACCTCCTTGTCGGGCAGAAGGTGTCCATCGTATCGCCCCGCGCGCAAACGACACGCAACCGCATCATGGGCGTGGTCACGCGGCCGGGACTTCAAATGGTGTTCCTCGACACCCCCGGCGTTGCCGCTCCGCGCAACCGCTTGGGCGAATATATGCTCAACGTCGCCTACGAATCGCTTAACGAGGTGGAATGCATCCTTTTCGTTGCGGATGCGTCGGGCGGCATCCGTGAACGGGATGAGGCGCTGCTGCAAAAGCTGCGCGGAGCGAAGGCGCCCGTTGTGGCAGCAATCAACAAGGCGGATATCGCGCGTCCCGAGGATGTGGAACGCACAAGGGAAAAATTAGAACAAGCTGGCTTTATCCGAGATATCGCCGTCCTGTCCGCCAAAACAGGCGAAAATACGGATAAACTGGTCGAGGTTCTTTCCTCTTATCTGGAGGAGGGGCCGCATTATTTTCCGGATGACATGGTCACGGATCAGCCGGAGCGCGTGATCATTGCGGAAATCGTGCGCGAAAAAGCGCTGACGCTTTTAAATGAGGAAGTGCCGCACGGCATCGGCGTGGGTGTGGATAAAATCGAAGCACGGCCGGAAGGGGGGCTTACCGATGTGTACGCGACCATCTACTGCGAGCGTGACGGGCACAAGGGCATCATCATCGGCAAAAAGGGCGCGATGCTCAAGGCCATCGGCACTGCGGCCAGAAAAGACATCGAATGGCTGCTGGGCGTGCGCATCAACCTTCAGCTTTGGGTGAAGGTGAAGGACGACTGGCGCAACAAGGAAAGCATCCTCAAGGAACTGGGGTACGAATAAGCAAGGGGAGGGCTGTCTTTTATGAGAATGGTCGACCTCATCGTAAAAACCCGCGTGGGTGGGGATCTGACCCGCGAGGAAATCGAGCATATCGTGAACGGCTTCGTCAAAGGCGATGTGCCGGATTATCAGATGGCGGCCTGGCTGATGGCGGTATGCTTCACCGACATGTCGAGCGCCGCGATCGGCGATCTCACGCGCGCGATGGTTTATTCGGGCGACGTGGTGGATCTTTCCTCCTTGCGCGGCGTTAAGGTAGACAAGCACTCCACAGGAGGCGTCGGAGATACGACAACACTCGTTGTCGCGCCGCTCGTTGCGGCATGCGGCGGCACCGTCGCCAAGATGAGCGGGCGAGGTCTCGGCCACACCGGCGGCACGCTGGATAAGCTTGAGGCCGTGCCCGGCGTGAACGTATCCCTAAGCGTGGAGCGCTTCAAAGAAATCGTCAACCATATCGGTCTGTGCGTCATGGGGCAAACGGGCAACCTCGACCCTGCGGACAAACTGATGTACGCCCTGCGCGATGTAACGGGTACGGTTGAAAGCGTGCCGCTGATTGCATCAAGCATTATGTCCAAAAAAATCGCCGCCGGCGCGGATGCCATCGTGCTGGACGTGAAGGTCGGCTCCGGCGCGTTCATGCAGACGCTGGAGGATGCGCGCAGGCTTGCCCGCACGATGGTGGACATCGGGGCGCATGTGGGCAGGAAGACAATCGCCGTCATCACCGATATGAACCAGCCGTTGGGGCTTGCCGTTGGCAACGGGCTTGAGGTCAAGGAGGCCATCGAAACCCTTTCGGGTAAAACGCCTGCAAGCGATCCGCTTTATGAGGTGTGCATGCTGCTCGCCGCAAAAATGCTCCTTCTCGCCCGTCTGGCAGAAAGCGACGCGCAGGCGCGCGTCAAGCTAAAGAACGCGCTGGACAGCGGCGCGGGCTTAAAGAAGCTGGAGGCCATGCTCGCCGCCATGGGCGGGGATACCGCCTGCATCAAAAATCCGGAGATCCTCTGCTGCGTAAAGCGCAGGCTCGATGTGTTCCCCGCAAGCGGCGGTTATGTAGCCGATATGGATGCCGTAAACATCGGCGTGGCTGCGCAGCTTCTGGGCGCGGGGCGCGAGAAGAAGGGGGATGTGATCGATCCCGCGGTGGGTCTTGTGATGCGCAAGCGGCGCGGCGATTTCATCAGGCGGGATGAGCCGCTCGCCACGCTTTATGTCAACGACAGCGCCAAGCTGCCCGATGCCGCGGCGAAGCTGAGAAAAGCCGTTACAATCACCAAAACAGCGCCGGAGCGCATCCCCATGATCTACGAGGTCATAGAATAAACGGAGGCTGCATGAAAAAGCTCATCGCAATTGACGGCAACAGCCTGATGCATCGCGCATACTGGGCGCTGCCCTCGATGACGACGAAGTCCGGCACGCCCACAGGCGCGATTTACGGTTTTGTCAACATGCTGCTGCGCCTCGTGGCGACGGAGCCTTCCAACCTGCTCGTCGCTTTCGATATGCACGGGCCGACCTTCCGGCACGAGCAGTATGAGGATTATAAGGCGGGCAGGCGCGAAACGCCGGAGGATCTGCGCGCGCAGTTTCCGCTGATCAAAAAGCTGCTCACCGAGATGAAAATCAACATTTGTGAGGTGGAGCGCTTCGAGGCGGACGATATTCTCGGCACCTACGCCCGCGTTGCGAACGAACAGGGCATGGATGCGCTGCTCGTTACGGGCGACCGGGACGCGCTGCAGCTCATCGGCCCGCAAACCCATGTGTTGATGACGAAAAAGGGCGTTACGGACACGGTTGAATACGACGAAAACGTGCTGATGGAGCAGTATGGCCTGTCCCCCGCGCGCATGATCGACCTAAAGGCGCTCATGGGCGACGGGTCGGACAACATCCCCGGTATACCGGGCGTGGGCGAAAAGACGGCGCTTAAACTGCTTGAAAAATACGGAACGATGGAAAACGCCCTTGCGAACGCGGAGCAGGAGAAAGGCGCGCTTCGAGAAAAACTCCTGACCGGCGCTGACAGCGCAAGGATGAGCTACCGCCTCGGCACGATCGATACGCGTGCGCCCGTGCCGCAGAACCTCGATGAATGCAAGTTTGACCCCGCACTGATGGCACTGGGCGTGCCGTTCATGCGCGAGATGGAACTGCGCAGCGTCATCGATCGGCTGCCCGGCAAAGCGCCCGAAGCGCAGGTTGCCGCTGCCGCGGACGGCAAAGTCTCCCATGTCGTTGTGGACGATGAAGCGAAGCTCGCCGCGCTGACAAAACAGCTTTCGGACGCCAAAACCTTTGCGGCGCATATCGACGGCGCGTTGAGCGTCAGTGCGGACGGTAAAACCCAGCACGATTGCGTACTCGGTGCGACGCTGCTCGATGCGGGGCTGGACGAGGGCCGGATCTATGCGGCTTTCCGGCCGCTGCTTGAGGATGCGGGCAGGGGCAAGCTGTTTTTTGATTCTAAGCGGATGCGCCACGCCGCGGCGAACAACGGCGTTTCCATTCGCAATGTCGCCTTCGACGCGATGATCGCCGATTATCTGCTGCACGCGACACATCCCTCCGATTCCCTTAAAAC
>CAZJYV010000020.1:9167-17225 GCA_964550295.1 uncultured Clostridium sp.
GCAGGCGCGGCGGCGCTGGTGCGGCTCTATCCAGCGATGCGTGCGGAAATGGACGAAAAGGGGCTTTCACAGCTTTACGACGAAGTCGAACTGCCCCTCGTTGAGGTGTTGTATGATATGGAGCGCGAGGGTTTCGCCCTCGACCGGGCGGAGCTGGAACAACTGAGCGTCCGCTTCCATGCGAGGAGCGATGCGCTTGCCCGGGAAATATTCGTTCATGCCGGGGCGGAGTTCAACATCCTCTCCACCAAACAGCTTGGCGCCGTACTCTTTGAAAAGCTGCAGCTGCCCGTCATGAAAAAAACCAAAACGGGCTATTCGACCGATTCGGAAGTACTCGAGAGCCTGTATGAGCTGCACCCTATCGTGCCGCTCATCCTCGAGTACCGGACGCTGACCAAGCTGAGTTCCACATTTGTGGATGGCCTTCTCGCGCTCATCCGTCCCGGTACGGGGCGCGTGCACACCAGTTTCAACCAGAATGTCGCCTCCACAGGGCGCATCTCCAGCACCGAGCCGAACCTGCAGAACATCCCCGTGCGGACCGAAATCGGGCGTGACATCCGCAAGGCTTTTGTTGCAAGCGAAGGTTGTGTTCTCGTGGATGCGGATTATTCCCAGATCGAACTGCGTCTGCTCGCCGCGATGAGCGGGGACCCCGGCATGATCCGGGCTTTCCTTGACGGAGCGGATATCCACAGGCGCACGGCCTCCGAGGTGTTCGGCGTGCCGTTTGCCGAGGTAACGTCCCAGCAAAGGAATGCCGCCAAGGCGGTCAACTTCGGCATCGTATACGGTATCAGCGATTTTGGCCTGTCCCGCCAGTTGGGCATCACCCGCAAGGAAGCCGCGACGTATATCGAGCTGTACTTTGCGCGGTATCCGGGGGTGCAGGCTTTTTTGAAACAATGTGTGGAGGACGGCAAGCGCACGGGCTGTGCCAAAACGCTCATGGGCAGGCGGCGAGAGCTGCCGGAGCTTTCTTCCTCCAACTACAACACCCGCTCCTTCGGGGAGCGAGTCGCCATGAACATGCCCATTCAGGGCACGGCCGCGGATGTCATCAAACTCGCGATGGTGCGCGTGCATCAGGCGCTGCGGGACGGCGGCTTCGGAGCGAGGCTCATTTTGCAGATTCACGACGAACTGATTATCGATTGCCCGGCGGGGGAAGCCCCGCGCGTTGAAAAGCTGCTCGTAGAGAAGATGGAGGGCGTGTTGGATCTATCCGTGCCGCTTTGCGCGGATGTGAAGACCGGACACAGCTGGTATGACACGAAATAAGGAACGATTCAGATGATCATAGGCCTTACGGGCTCGATCGGCTCGGGAAAATCCACGGCTTCTGCGCGGCTCGCCGCACTCGGCGCGCGCGTGCTTGACGCGGACGAAATCAGCCGGGCGCTTACGCGGCCGGGCGGGCAGGCGCTGCCCGCGATCAGGGCGGCCTTCGGGTCGGATGTGTTTGATGAAAGCGGCGCGCTGAACCGCCGCGCGCTTGCCGCGCTTGTTTTCGCGGATGCGGATAAGCGGCGCGCACTCAACGCAATCATCCATCCGCTGGCGCTCGAACAGATGCGTGTGGGTGCCGCGGATATCCTCGAAACGGATCCCCGCGCGCTGATCGTATGGGATGTGCCTCTTCTCATCGAGGCCGGATGGGATGTTTTTTGCGACGAGGTGTGGCTCGTTCGCGCTGCCCTTGAAACGCGTGTCGCCCGCGTCATCGCGCGGGATGGCTGCACGCGAGAGGAAGCGCTCGCCCGCGTTGGGGCGCAGATGGACGATGTGCAAAAGGCGCGCCGTGCTGACGAGGTCATCGAGAACGACGGGGACAAGGCGGCCTTGTTCGCGCGGATTGACGCGCTCTATGCCCGCGCGGCGGAGTGCGCGCTGTGACAGCGGCTGTGGCGGGCATGAAGAAACGCAAAAAGAAGCGCAGGCTGAACCTCGGACGGTTTATACCCATACTTGCGCTCGCGCTTGCCCTGGTTTTTATCGCCGGGCATTTCGCAAACCGCATGTTGGAAAAGCGGACGTACCGGCTTGTGTACGCGGGGGAAATCAAGGCGGCAGCGGGGGAGTTCGGGCTTGATCCGTACCTCGTGGCGGCGGTTATTTTTGCGGAAAGCGGCGGCGACCGTGAGGCGGTGTCGCCCAAGGGGGCTGTCGGCCTCATGCAGATCATGCCCGCGACCGGCGCGTGGATCGCGGAAAAGCTCACGCTCGAACCCTATTCGGACGAATCGCTCGTCGTCGCGCGGGACAACATCCGTCTCGGCTGCTGGTATCTCGCCTATCTGCTGGAGCGTTACGGCGATGGCGAAAGCGCCCTTGCCGCATATAACGCGGGACCGGGCAACGTAGATAAATGGCTTTCGGACGAACGGTACAGCAGCGACGGCAAACTTTCGGACATTCCCTTTGAAGAAACCGCACAGTACGTCGTGCGCGTCCAGTCCGCTTATGAAAAATATATGGAGCTTTATGATGGCCAACTGGATTAAACGGGCGGCCGCCCTCCTGTGCGCGGCGGCGATGGCATTGACCTGTGGCTGCGCCGGGCATAACGGAAGCGGCGAAACGCCGGCCTTCACAACCGCGCCGGTGATCTTGCAGCCGACGGCGACACCTGCGCCGGTAAAAGGCGGAACGCTTCGGCTGCCCATGCCCGTCAACGCGGATATAACGGATCCCCTCAAGGTCAACACGGAGGAGATGCTCTACCTGTATTCCCTCGTGTTTGAAAGCCTGTTGTTCGTGGACAGCAAGGGTCAGCTGATCCCGGGTCTTGCGGAAAACTGGGCGTGCGATGAGACGGGGGCGATCTGGACGATCAAGCTCAGAAGCTCGGCACGCTGGCAGGACACGGGCGCGCCCATCGCCGCTGCGGATGTCGTGCAGACCTACAGCAGGATTGTGAGCCTCAGCTCCGCGTCGTATTATGCTTACGCGCTTATACGCATTAAGAGCATGACGGCGGCGGAGGACGGCAGTCTCATCATCACCATGCGCCAACCCGGACTTGCCTCGCTTTACGCCCTGACCTTCCCCGTTACGGAAAGCACGGCCACCGCTATGGGCAATTACCCGGCCGGCACAGGACCTTACAAGTTCAGTTACGTATCGGATGAAATGGTGCGGCTTGAACGGAATGATAACTGGTGGAAGCAGGCGCCGAACATCGACTATGTGGAGTTTTATGCGCGCTCGAGCAACGACATTTCCCTTGCGTCGTACGCGGCGGGGCAGCTTGATATGGTCTTTACCTCCTCGCTGACTGTGGGCAGATACCGGGATGACGCGAACACGGTCGTTCTGGATATGATGACGCAGACTGTCGAAGTCATGCTGGTGAACGCCTCGAACCAATACCTGCAGGATATCCGCATCCGTCAGGCGCTCGCTTACGCGATCGACAGGAGCCGGATCATTACGAACGTGTATATGAACCGCGCGCGTGCATGCGACGTGCCCGTGCCGCCGGATTCCTGGCTTTACGAAAGCAAATCCGCCGTTTACGATTACAACCCGACGGTTGCGCTTTCCCTGCTTTCAGAGGCGGGATGGACGGATGCCGACGGGGACGGTTACCTTGAAAAGGACGGGCGTTACTACGATGAAATGACGCTGACGCTGCTCGTCAACGACGCGACGGATGCCGTGCGCAGAACTGCGGCGGAGCAGATTGCGGCCCAGCTTGAAACGATCGGCATTCATATTGAACTCGTCACGGCACCCTTTGCACTGGGTGACGATGAGAGCGAGTATCTTCAAAAATTGAGGGATGGGACATTCGACCTTGCGCTCGCGGGCTTCAACATCGGGATGGACGGCAACCTCGCGCCTTACCTTTCCGCCTCCGGCGCACGCAATTACGGCGGGTATTCCAACGCAGCCCTCGAGCAGATGGTTGCGGCCGTCAATACCGCCGCGACCGAAGCGGATTATATCGGTGCGGCCTCGCAGCTTCAGATGACCTTTGTGGAGGAGCTGCCCTTCATCACGCTGTATTTCAGACTGAACAGCGCGCTTTACAACGCGGATATCGCCGGCGTGTCCGAGCTGCGCGAGCCGGATGTGCTGCGCGGCATCGCCGCGTGGTATATCGCGCATGTTGAATAAAGCGGGGTTGTGTGCTAAGATGAAACGGAAAAACACTTGGGGGAAACATGCTGGAAATCATCCTTTTTATTGTAATTATTGCGCTTGATCAGGCTTCAAAGGCTTACTTTGCGGCATGGCTGACCACGTTGCCGAACAAGACCTACTCGCTGATTCAGGGCGTGTTTTCGCTTTCCTATGTGGAGAATAAGGGCGCGGCGTTCGGCATGCTGCAGGATAAGCGGATTCTCTTTATCATCACGACTGCCGTTGTTTGCGGTGTGATGGTTTATATGCTGATCAAGGAACACAAAAAGATGCACACGCTTATGCGCATCGCGCTCACGTTGATTCTTGCCGGCGCGGTGGGCAATTTTATCGACAGGATCTTTATCGGCTTCGTGCGGGATATGTTCTACCTTGAGCTGATCAACTTCGCGGTATTTAACGTGGCGGATGCCGCGATCTCGGTCGGTGCGACCACGCTGATACTCGACATCCTCTTTTTCAAGGGCAGACAGTATATGATGGACGAACCGCGCAAGGACGGCGCTGCCGGCGCGGACAAAGGCAAAGCATGAGCGGCGATCCCGAGGTTCAAAGGGAAGATCTGGACGGCGACCTGCTCCTTCAGGCGAAGGTTTGCGAGGCAGGCAGGCTCGACGTGTTTTGCGCCGCGGTATCCGGCGAAACGCGCTCCTTCATCCAGCGCGTAATCGAGATTGGCGATGTGAGCGTAAACGGCGGGGACTGCCGCGCCGGCACGAAGCTCAAGCCCGGCGATCTTGTGGAAATTCGTCTGCGCGCGCCGAAGGTCACGGGCATCGCGGCGCAGAACATACCGATTTCCATCGTCTATGAGGATGCGGACATCGCCGTGATCGATAAACCGCGCGGCATGGTCGTGCACCCTGCGCCGGGCAATGAAAGCGGCACGCTGGTCAATGCGATCCTTTACGCCGTAAAAGACCTTTCCGGCATTGGTGGGGAACTCCGGCCGGGCATCGTCCATCGGATCGACAAGATGACGTCGGGGCTTATCGTCATCGCCAAAAACGATATTGCGCACAGGGCGCTTGCCGCCCAGTTGAAAACGCATGAGGCGGGGCGCGTATATCTTGCCCTTGTGGACGGCAACATCCGGGAGGATGTCGGTACGGTGGATGCGCCTGTCGGCAGGCATCCGGTCGAGCGCAAGCGCATGGCCGTCGTTGAGGATGGACGGGATGCCGTCACGCACTGGCATGTGCTTGAGCGGATGGGCGTTTATACGCTGATCGCCGCGCGCCTTGAAACCGGGCGCACGCACCAGATACGCGTGCATATGGCATACATCAAGCACCCTGTCGCGGGGGACGATGTGTACGGCAACGCCAAGGATCCGCTGAATATCGGCGGTCAGGCTTTGCATGCGGCGCGCCTGACGCTCGCGCATCCGAGAACAGGCGAGGAGATGACCTTTTGCGCGCCGATCCCCGCATATTTCGAAAAGGCGCTCGCAAAGGCAGGGCATGATCCTTCCCTGGACGCGGACGCTCTGCTCAACTCCTGTTTGATCAAAGATTGAGTATGGATAAACGACCCGACAAAAAAGCCGCTTCGGAAAAGGCGCTCAAGATCGTCTTCAGCGTTGTTCTCGTTGCGTCCGCACTCGGGCTTTTTCTGATTTCGGATGCCGGAAAGACGCTGCTTTCCGGAGGAATCTTTGCTCCGGGCGCCCGCACGGTCATCCGTACCGGCGAAACCCCCGGCGTTACGCCCGAGGCGACCGTGCCGCCTCTCCTGCTGCCGGAGGATTTTATCGCGGCTGTTTCGGAAAGCGGACCGGAAGGGGAGTATGTCCGCACGCAGACGGACGCGTACGCCGCCGACTATACGATCCGTCGGGATGCGCAGGATTTTGAAGCCGCCCGTCTGGTGCTTTCCCTACGGGATGGCAAGGTGACGGCGTTCATGCTCGTGTGGAATATACCCGAAACGCCGGAGCCACCGTCGGAGAACGCAACGCTGATCGAGCGGGATCTCTATGCGCGGCGTTGCGAAAAAATGGAGGAGGACAGCGCCTGGCTCAATGCGGCTTTCATTGCCATGGCGCATGCGTTCGATGTGACAAAAAGCGTATCCGAAGCATCGCTCGAAGTGCTCTGCGAGCTTGCGGACGGAACGCGCAGGGACGGAAAAAGCCGTTCCGACACGATGGGCGGCTATACGTTTGACGTTTTCGTCGATGAGGAGGCGGACACGGAAACGCTCAAGCTTGTTTTTTCGTCAAAATAGAAGAAAATTGAGCATTCTGGACACAATATCTTGATATGAGGTATTGAAGTGGGATACAAGCGGTGGTATAATTATCCTGAGGTGGAGTATCGATGGATAAAAATCGCATTTCAATCAGGATCGCGGGGCAGGAGCTCAAGATTGCCGGGGATGAGAGCGAACAATATATGCGCGAGCTCTCCGGCGACGTAAACGCACGATTAGATAAAATACAGCGCCAGTATCCCACGATCAGCACAGGAAACGCCGTGCTGCTTGTATGCCTGAATATGGCCGACGAGCTGTACAAGCTGCGTTCCGATTATGAGGAGCTTGATTCGCGTATCGCTCAGCTCAGGGATATGCCCCGTTCTGCCGCGCCGAGCGCGCCGGTGAAACGGCCTTTTGAGGCGAGGCAAAAAACGCCCACCGTATAATTGGCAGCATTCCCGAGCCGCGAGCGATCAGCCCGCGGCTTATTTTCTATAAATAAGGCGGCGCCGCCGCACCGAAACCATCATGTACGGGAGAATAGGATCATGCAGCAACGTGTTTTAAAAACGCTTGAATATGACAAAATATTGACGCAGCTTCGCGAGCGCGCCTCATGCTGCGTTTCGCGCGAGCGGATTGAAGTGATGCAACCCGAAAGCGACGCCGCGGAGGTTGCGCGCCTGCTTGAACTCACCGCGGAGGCGGAAACGCAGTTCTATCGCGTGGGTCGCTCGCCTGTGGACGATTTTCCCGATATGAGGGAGTGCCTCGCGCGCATCCGTGTGGCGCTGTTTGTGTCCCCGCGGGAGCTTTTGGGTATCGCTTCCTGCATGCGCGCGGCAAGGCTTGCAAAGGAAGCCCTCACCAAGGATAACCTGCCGGGACTTTTATTCAATATGGCGAGTTTTCTGACCACCCACCGCAGCGCGGAGGAGGAAATTTGCCGGTGTATCATCAGCGAGGAGGAAATTTTTGACGGGGCGTCCCCCACGCTTTCGCGCATCCGGCGCGGCATGCGCGTCGCCAACGAGCGCGTGCGCGAAAAACTCAACGCCATGATCCGCTCGACCACATACCAAAAATACCTGCAGGAGCCGCTCATCACCATCCGAAACGGCAGGTTCGTCATCCCGGTCAAACAAGAGTACCGGCAGAGCGTGCCGGGGCTCATCCACGACCAGTCCGGCAGCGGGGCGACGCTTTTCATCGAGCCTTCCGCCGTGGTGGAGCTTGGTAACGAGTATAAAAAGCTGCTTGCCGAGGAAACGGAGGAGATCGAGCGCATTTTAACGGAGCTTACCGCCATGATCGCACCCAGCGCGGATGAGATCCGCGAGGATCTTTCCGTGCTCGGCGATATCGACGTGGCCTTCGCCAAGGCGCGCCTCGCGCGCGAGATGGGCGCTATCCGCCCCAAGCTCAATTCCGCGGGTTATATCCGCATCGTCAAGGGCAGGCATCCGCTGATCGATCGTGAAAAAGTCGTGCCCATCGATATCTGGCTCGGCAGGGAGTTCCGTTCCCTCATCATCACGGGGCCGAACACAGGCGGCAAAACCGTCACGCTCAAGATCGTGGGTCTTTTTGCGCTCATGACGCAAAGCGGCCTGTTCATCCCGGCAAACGAGGGCAGCGAGTATTCCGTTTTTGAAAAGATCTTCGCCGACATCGGGGATGAACAGTCTATCGAGCAATCCCTTTCGA
>CAZJYV010000021.1:0-16352 GCA_964550295.1 uncultured Clostridium sp.
GTGCACGGCACGTTCAACACCATCCTCGGCGCGGGGCGCAAATTTCTCGGCATCTCCGAGCGGGAGGATCTGCGCGGGCGCATGTTCGTATCCTCGGGGCTTGGCGGCATGAGCGGCGCGCAGCCGAAAGCCGCAAGCATCGCCAACGCCGTGGGCGTGTTCGCCGAGGTGGACGGGAGCCGCATCCAAACACGGCTCGATCAGGGCTGGGTGGAACGCGCGAGCGACAGCCTGCCGGAGGTGTTCGCCATCGCCAAGGAGCATATCGAAGCCAAAAAAAGCGTCACCGTCGCCTACCGCGGCAACATCGTGGATCTGCTGGAGTACGCCATCGCGCACGGGATTCAAATCGACCTGCTTTCCGACCAAACATCCTGCCACAACGCCTACGAGGGCGGATACTGTCCGGTCGGACTCACGTTTGAAGAACGCACGCACATGCTTCATGCCGACCGCGACGAATTCGCGCGCCGCGTGGACGCAAGCCTGCGGCGGCATTTCGAGGCGATTGAGCAATTGAGCGCGCGCGGGACGTATTTTTTCGACTACGGCAACGCCTTCATGAAGGCCGTGTACGACAGCGGCGTGAAGGAAATCAGCAGGAACGGAGTCGACGATAAGGACGGCTTCCTCTTTCCCTCGTATGTGGAGGATATCATGGGGCCGGAGCTTTTCGATTACGGATACGGCCCGTTCCGTTGGGTGTGCCTTTCGGGCAGGCCGGAGGATCTGGACGCGACCGATCAGGCTGCGATGGCGTGCATCGATCCCGAACGCCGCTTTCAGGATCGGGATAACTGGGTTTGGATTCGGGACGCGAAGAAAAACCGCCTGGTCGTCGGCACGCAGGCGCGCATCCTCTATCAGGATGCCGAGGGCAGGACGCGCATCGCCCTGCGCTTCAACGAGCTTGTGCGCGAGGGAAAAATCGGCCCCGTGATGCTCGGGCGCGACCATCATGATGTTTCGGGCACGGATTCGCCCTTCCGCGAAACCGCCAACATCAGGGATGGCTCCAACGTCATGGCGGATATGGCCGTGCAGTGCTTCGCGGGCAACGCGGCGCGCGGCATGAGCCTCGTTGCGCTGCACAACGGCGGCGGCGTGGGCGTGGGCAAGGCGATCAACGGCGGCTTCGGCCTTGTGCTCGACGGGAGCGCGCGCGTGGATGACATCATCCGTTCCGCCGTGATGTGGGATGTGATGGGCGGCGTCGCCAGAAGGGGCTGGGCGAGAAACCCGCACAGCATGCAGACCGCCGCCGAATACAATAAAAAGAACGAAGGCAGGGCGCAGATCACGCTGCCCTATCTTGCGGACGATACGCTGATCGAACAGACAGTAGCCGAAAGGATGAAGTGATATGGAACGAATCGTCGAATGTGTGCCCAACATCAGCGAGGGCAGAAACCGGGACATCATCGAGGCCGTGGCCAACGAGGTTCGAGCGACCCCGAACGTCGCCCTGCTCGGCTGTGAAAGCGACGCAAACCACAACCGCAGCGTCCTCACCTTCATCGGTGAACCGGAAGCGGTGGTCGAGGCGGCGGTCAAGCTTGCGAAAAAGGCCGCGGCGCTCATCGATCTCAACTGCCACGAGGGCGCGCATCCCCGCATGGGCGCGGTGGACGTGATCCCCCTGATCCCCATCCGCGGCATCACCAAGGAAGAAACGGTGGAGCTTTCCAAAAAGCTCGCCGCGCGCGTGGCGCTGGAGGCGGATATGCCCGTTTTCCTCTATGAGGATTCCGCGTCCGCGCCGCACCGCGTCAACCTTGCCGACATCCGCAAGGGGCAGTTCGAGGGCATGGCCGAAAAGGTGCAAAAGCCCGAGTGGGAGCCGGACTTCGGCGGAAGGCGCATCCATCCCACGGCGGGCGCGGTCGCCGTCGGCTGTCGGATGCCGCTCGTGGCCTTCAACATCAACCTGTCAACAGGCGATGTTTCCATCGCTTCCAAGATCGCCAAGATCATCCGCCGCTCCTCCGGCGGGTTCGACTGCGTCAAGGCGATGGGCGTGATGCTTGAGGACCGAAACATCGCGCAGGTTTCCATCAACATGACGGATTTTAACCGCACGCCGCTCTACCGCGTGCTGGAGCTGGTCAGGGCGGAGGCCAAACGCTGGGGCGTGACAGTTATCGGCACGGAGATCGTGGGACTCACGCCGATGCGCGCGCTTGTGGACAGCGCGGAGTATTACCTCCAGATCGAAGCCTTCAGCGCGGATCAGCAGATATTGGAGAACTACATTGTCTGAATCCATCCTCATCAAAAACATCGGCCTGCTGCAGACGGCGGAGGGGAAAGCCCCCCTTCGCGGCGCGGCGCAGGGGCAGAATCGCAAGCTGAGAAACGCGGCTGTTCTCATCGAAACCGGCGTGATCCGCGCCGTGACGGAGAACGGCGCGCTGCCCGATTACCCGCAGGATGCAAAGATGATCGACGCGGGCGGCAATCTCGTCACCCCCGGCCTTGTCGATGCGCACACGCACCTCGTTTTCGGCGGCTGGCGGCAGCATGAAATCCCCTTGAAACTCAAGGGCGCGGGCTACCTCGACATCCTCGCAGCGGGCGGGGGCATCCTTTCCACCGTGGATGCGACGCGGGCGGCGTCGGAGGATGCGCTGTATGAAAAAAGCTTCGCCTTCCTCGACGAACTGCTCGCGCAGGGCGTCACGACCGCGGAAATAAAAAGCGGGTACGGCCTCGACACGGCAAATGAACTCAAACAGCTGCGCGTGGTGCGCAGGCTGCAGGAAACGCACCGTGTGGATGTGATCCCCACCTTCCTCGGCGCGCATGCCGTGCCGCGCGAATACGCGGGTCAGGCGGATGCGTATGTTCGGCTCGTCTGCCAGGAGATGATCCCCGCCGTCGCATACGACGGGCTTGCCGAATACTGCGACGTATTCTGCGAAAAAGGCGTGTTCGATGCGGAACAGGCCCGCGCGGTTCTGCTGTATGCCATGCACCACGGCATGAAGGCAAAGATCCACGCGGATGAAATCGAGGAGCTGGGCGGCAGCGCGCTCGCGGGTGAACTTTGCGCCGTCAGCGCGGAACATCTCCTCGCCACAGGTGAAAAAGGGATGGAGGCGCTGGCCGCGGGCGGCACGATCGCCGTGCTGCTGCCGGGAACGAGCCTGTATCTCAACAAGGGCTTCGCCGATGCGCGCGGCATGATCGCGCACGGCATCCCCGTGGCGGTGGCAACGGACTTCAACCCGGGTTCCTGCCCGTCGCTCAACATCGGCCTTTGCATGACGCTTGCCTACCTCAAATACCGCATGACGCCGGAGGAGATTTTGACCGCCGTCACCCTCAACGCGGCGTGCGCCGTGGGGCGCGGGGAAATCTGCGGCACGGTCGAGCCCGGCAAGCGCGGCGCGCTCGTCGTGTGGGATGCGCCCGACCTGGAAACGCTGTGCTACCGCTTCGGCTCAAACCTCGCCAAAACCGTAATCGTACCGTGACGGAACGATGATGAAAGAAGGAGAAACGAACGATGAAACTCGTGGAATTGACCCTCACCGAATACCTTGCCACCGTCGCATCGGACGCGCCCGCCCCGGGCGGAGGAAGCGCCGCCGCGCTTTGCGGCGCACAGGGCGCGGGGCTTGCCGCGATGGTCGCAAAGCTCACCCTCGGCAAAAAGAAATATCCGGACGATCAGACGCTTTGCGCCCGCGCCGCGGTTGAAGCGGAAGCCCTCGCTCAAACGCTCGAGGCGCAGATCGACTGCGACACCGAAGCGTATAACCGGATTGCGGCGGCGTTCAGGCTGCCCAAGGAAACGGATGATGAAAAAGCCGCGCGGCAAAAGGCCGTTGCGGACGCGACGCTCGTTGCGGCTGAAGTGCCCTTTGATACGCTGCGCATGGCCAACGAGGCGCTGCTGCTCGTATCTGCCCTTGTGGGTCACTCGAACGCCAACTGCGCGAGCGATCTGGGCGTGGCTGCGCTCAACCTCGTGGCGTGCGCGCGCGGCGCGTGGATGAACGTGATGATCAATGTTTCCGGGGTGGCGGATGAGGCGCGCGCCCTGTACCTTAAAAAGGAAGGAAAGCGCCTGCTCGAAGCATGTGAAACCCTTGGGGACGGCGCTTACACCGCGCTGCTCGCCTCGATCGGAGGATAAAAGATGGAACTCAGAGGTCTGCCCGCCGCAAAGGCGATGACGGAAAAGCTCCTGCCCGCTGTCGAAGCGCTCCGGGTGCGCGGCATCGTTCCGCGCCTTGCCGTGCTGCGAATCGGCGCGCGCGCGGACGACCTTTCCTATGAAAAAGGCATCGCCAAGCGTTTTGCCGAGGCGGGGTGCGAGGTAAAGGGCGTTGCCCTGAAAGAAGACTGCTCGCAGGCGGACCTCGCCTGTACGCTGCTCCACCTCAACCGCGATGAAAGCGTGCACGGCATTTTACTGCTGCGCCCCCTGCCGGGGCATATCGACGCCTCATTTGTTGAAACGCTGATTTCGCCCGAAAAGGATGTGGACGGCATGAATCCCCAAAGCCTCGGGCGCGTGCTCATGGGCGATCGGGAAGCCTTCGCGCCCTGCACGGCAAAGGCCGTTATCGAGCTGCTGGACCATTATCAAATCCCGCTTGCGGGCAGGCGCGTCGCAATCGTCGGCAGGAGCGTGGTCGTCGGCAGGCCGCTGTTTGCGCTGTTTGTGGCGCGCGACGCCACGCCCACCGTTTGCCACACCAAAACGAGGGAGCTTGCCTGCGTGTGCCGCGAGGCGGATATCCTTGTGGCTTGTGCGGGAAAACCCGGCCTGATCACCGCGGAGCATATCGGCAAAAACGCGACGGTCATCGATGTGGGCATCAACGTGGCAAACGGAAAGATCGTGGGCGACGTCGCAGCGGATGCCTGCGCGGCGGCGGAGCATGTTTCGCCCGTGCCGGGCGGGGTGGGTTCCGTCACAAACGCGGTGCTGCTCGCGCATACGGTGCGCGCGGCAAACAATCTCTTCATATAAAAATACGCGCGGCCGCGAGGCCGGCAATGTAGGGGCGGCCCGATGTGGCCGCCCGCGATAAAAACGCGCGATAACAACGCCCGATGTGATGTAGGGGCGGCCCGATGTGGCCGCCCGCGCTAACGTGACCCCCCGCAATCATGTGGCCGCCTGCGATAAAAACGCCCGATGGGAAACGCGATAACAACGCCCGATGTGGCCGCCCGCGATCATGCGGCCGCCCGCGGGAAAAACGCGCGACGAAAAACGCGACAAATACGCCCGATGGGAAACGGGCGGCCACATGGGGCCGCCCCTACAGGTGGGTATGGATTTACCAAAACGAAAGCAAACTCGTCTCAAAGGATATGATTATTCAAAAAGCGCTGCGTATTTTGTAACGGTATGCACATATAAACGCGCTGTTCTTTTTGGTGACCCCATTCGGAAATCCATAGAAGCGACGGACAAACCGTTTCATTTGAATGCGGCAGGTGAAATGTTAGAAAAATGGTTGCATCGTTTGCTCGAACAATTTCCGGACATAACGATTGATTGTTATGCGATAATGCCCGATCACATCCATTTTATTCTCAATATAAAAGGCTGTGCGGATGAAGAAAGAGAATCATCCCTGCCGCGTGTCCTTGATTGGTTGAAAACCATGACCACAAACGAATATATTCGCGGCGTTCATAGCGGCATATTTCCGCCGTTTTATAAAAGCGTCTGGCAGCGGGGTTATTTCGAGCATATCGTTCGCTAGAATGAAGATATAGACGAAATCCGCACATACATTCAAGAAAATCCAAAGAAATGGCAAAATGATAAAACGCCCGATGCGATGTAGGGGCGGCCCGACGTGGCCGCCCGCGATAAAACGCACGATGGGAAACGCGATAACAACGCCCGATGGGAAACGCGATAACAACGCCCGATGTGATGTAGGGGCGGCCCCATGTGGCCGCCCGCGCTAACGTGGCCGCCCGCGCTAACGTGGCTGCCCGCGGGAAAAACGCGCGACGAAAACGGGCGGCCACATCGGGCCGCCCCTACAACTCAAACGCCCTTATTGATTGTCTAACATCGCAATCCCCATGCACGCCATGCCAATGCCGAGCATCGTGCACGCGGAGGCAACATCGAGCTCGCCCAGGATGGACAGCACGCTCACCGCAACGCCCATCGCCAGAGGAACCGCTCTGAGTACCAGCCCGATGATCCGGTACACGTCCCCTTTTTTGTCACCGGTTTTTTCGTTCATCTGCATCAGTCCCTCCACCGAGGTTCCGAGGATTTCCGCGAGCCGCGGGATGGACTTCACGTCGGGGCAGGAGAGGTCGCGTTCCCATTTGGAAACGGCCTTATCCGTCACATTCATCTTGGCGCCCAGCTCTGCCTGTGTCATGCCCTTATCCTTTCGAAGCGACGCGATCGTCGAACCGAGCGATTGTTCCCGCATCATAGATTTTCCCCCTTCATTGATGGATTCATGATCCGCAAAATCGCGCGCGGTGTAAACCGAGCCGCAGTTTAGCCGTGTGAACCATCGGTTTACAGGCAGACGAGCCGCCTCGTGCGGCCGCCGCGGGGCATCGTGTTATTCTTCCGTTTTGTTGTGCGCGATTTTATCCCTTAGACGACCGGCAAAAGCGACGAACGCATCCCGCTTGAGATAAACCAGAACAATCGCCGCAATGAACACCGCCGCGATGATCGCAACGATGTAAAAATCGCCCTGCAAAAGACGGTTGCCCAGCGCGCAGAGCACCATGAACGTGGGCGTGCTGCCGATGAAAACCGCCAGCGCAAAATTGCGGTATTTGATTTTTGTGCGCGCGGCGACATAAGGCACGATGCCGTTGGGCAAAACGGGCAGGATGCAGCCGAGGAACACCATGAACCCCGGGTTTTTGGAATTGCTGATAAAACTGAGCCGCTTTTTGCCGCCCGAATCCACGGAAAAAAACCGCTCCATGCGCGAGCCCAGCCTGCGCGCGGCCGTGAATACAGCTACGTTGGCGAGGAGGAATGAACTTTCACATACCGCGTAACCGGTCCAGAAACCGAATACGACGCCCGCGGCGATCTGGATGGGTCCGCCGGGAAATACAACGCTGATCACCTGAATGAACTGCAGCAGGAACGCCGTGAGCAGCCCGCGGAAGCCGACAAACGAGCGGATATAATTTTCGATGTCAGCCTGATTGCCATTTTCCAGCACTTGCACAAAGCCGGGCAATATGCCGTTGAGCGCGAAAAAAATCAGCGCCGACACCGCCGCTGCCAGCAAAATATAAACGCCTATCCGCATGAGGATATATGTGCCCGGTCTTTTTTCCATCTTACCCTCCGCAACCTGATTTGGTTATTCTATTATACAATAAACGGCTTGGCAAGCCGTGCAAAGTGAAAATTCCGCGGCATAGGAAGGAAGCGGGTCCCGTCCGGCATAAAGATTGTCTTTTCGCGTCAACGATGCTAAAATAGTCCTGTGCCCAACGCCCGATCGCGCATCGGGCGGTAAACACGGGGGCGCATACCAACAACCGCAAGGAGTACAACATGAAAAAGACCTCCGCAATCATCCTCGTCGCGCTGCTCGCCCTCAGCCTGACCGCCTGCACGAAGACGACGGAAACCAAATCCCAGTATCAGATCACCGTGTTTGCAGATTCCGCGCTTGAGGCGGCGATTACGGAGATCGCCCAGGCGTATACGAACAGCGAGGTCAACGCCAACGCCAATAAGGAATCCGAGATCCTTTTTAAATTCGATTCCTCCGACGCGCTCAACACCGCCGTTGAGGGTGGCGCGTACTGCGATATCCTCATCCCCCTGGGACAGGAAGCGATGGAGGGGCTTGACGCCGCCTCCGCCAACGTGCTCACCATAACGGGTTCCGCGGCGGAGGGTTCCGAAGCCCCCGCGTATCCCGCCTCCATTATGGGCGTCAGCGACAGGCAGGATGCCGCGCAGGCGTTCCTCGATTATCTGCACAGCGCGAAGGCTGCCGAAATCTTTACAACCTACGGTTTCACGGTGGACTGAGCGCGAAGGAGCGCTTGCGTACGCCGCGCGGGTGGTCAGCCTGCGCGGCGTTTTTGCCGTTTTTGCACAGTTTGACAAGGCTTTCGCTGCCTGTTATAGTAGTTGCGGACGCGCGGTAAAAGCGTAAAAACCGCCGTGCCGCGGGACGGAATGATGAACTTATTGAATAAAATCAAAAACAGATACACAAAAGAGGACATCCGCGCTTATGCAAAGCGGATGCTCCTCATGGTGGTTGCCAACATCGGCTATGCCTTTACGCTGCGCCTGTTCCTTTCCGGCAACCGGATCGCGGGCGGCGGCCTCACGGGACTCGGCGTGGTGGTGACGAGCTTTATCGACCTTCCCATCGGCGCATTCGTATTGCTGTGCGACATACCCATTTTCATCTGGGCGGCTTTTGTCAAGGATAAAACCTATATGCTCACCACCATCATCGCCGCCATCGTGTATTCGGTGACGACGGACCTTTTCGCCTTCCTGCCGACGGTCACGGACAACCTGCTCGTCGCCTCCATCTGCGGGGGCGTGTGCTACGGCGTGTTCATCGCGGTGATGGCGCGGGCGGATTGCTCCACGGGCGGCACAGACCTGCTCGTGAAACTGTTTGTGACGAAGTTCAAAAACATCACGCTCGGCGGCATGTATATGCTTGTGGACGGGGTGATCGTCGTCACCTCCATGATCATGTTCAAAAGCTTTGAGCTGGGCTTATACGCGGCGATCGTCATCGCGCTCTACTCATATGTGAGCGACGCCATCATCCGCGGCTTCAACCGTGCGAATATCTTTTATATCATTACGGACGATCCCGAACCCATCGCGCAGGCCGTTATGACGGAGATGGAGCGCGGGGTTACGCTGCTGCGCGGCATGGGCATGTTCGCGCATACGGATAAAAGCGTGCTCATGACGGTGGTGCGGCCGCGCGAAGTGTATAAGATCAAGGATATCGTCAAGCGCCTCGACCCGAAGGCGTTCGCGGTGCTGACCTCCGCCAACGAGGTGATCGGCGAGGGTTTCTCAAAGATCGATTACACGAAAAACAAAAAGGACGTCGCGCTCGAGTTGGAAGCCGCGCGCAGGCAGTCCGGCGACCTATGATCAAGATCCTGTGCGTCGGCAAAATTCGGGAGGACCATTTTGTCCGCGCCTGCGCGGAGTATGAAAAGCGCCTTTCCCGCTACACGCAGCTGGATATCGCAGAGGTTGCGGAGGAAAAAGCGCCGGAGAACCTCAGCGCCGCACTGCGCGAGCAGGTAAAAAAAGCCGAAAGCGCGCGGCTGACGGAAAAGCTGGGCGACGCGGACTGGGTCGTCGCGCTCACGCCGGGCGGCGCGGAGCTTTCCAGCGAGGAACTCGCGGGGCGCATCGCTCAGTGGCAAACGACAGGCAGAAGCCGCGTCGCTTTTTTGATCGGCGGTTCGCTGGGCCTTTCGGACGAGGCGCTCGCGCGCGCGGACTTCAAACTTTCCTTTTCAAAAATGACGTTTCCGCACCAGCTCTTCCGGGTGATGCTGCTTGAGCAGATTTATCGCGCGTTTCGCATCATCAACAACGAGCCGTACCACAAATGATCCTTCCGAGGTGGGCGGGGGCAAACCGCTGTGATAGAATCAACGGAAACGGGGAGTCGGGATGGAACAGAAGAGCAGGGAAGACATCGGACAAGCATCGGGAGAAAACAAGGCGGGCAGTGAAGCAGCGCGCACGACGCTGCTGCAGATTTACGCCGCCTTTTTCCGCGTCGGCCTCCTGACCTTCGGCGGCGGCATCGCCATGCTGCCCATGCTGGAGCGCGAATGTGTCGTCAAACACAAGTGGGCGTCGCAGGAGCACATGACCGAATATTTTGCGATCAGCCAATGCATGCCCGGCATCATCGCCGTCAACGTCGCCACGTTTGTCGGCAAAGAGGTGCGGGGTTTCAAAGGGGCGCTCGCGGCCATGCTGGGCGTCATTTCCCCATCGATCCTCGTGATCTTAATCATCGCCATGCTGCTTCAGAATTTTGCTTCGTATCCTGTCGTGCAGCATGCTTTCGCGGGCATCCGCGTTGCGGTCTGCGTGCTGATGTTCAACGCTGTTGTGAAGCTCACGCGCAACAACGTCAAAGGATGGCTGGGCATCACGCTTGCCGTCGCAGCCTTCGCGCTGACGGTTGTGCTGGACCTTTCGCCTGTTTTCCCCGTGCTGGGCGCGGCGCTTGCGGGCGTGATCGAGGGTCTGGTCAGGAGGCGCAGGATATGATCTATTTAACGCTTTTCTGGGAGTTTTTCAAAACCGGGCTTTTCGCCGTGGGCGGCGGGCTTGCCGCGATTCCCTTCCTCAGCGACATGGCGGACCGTTATCCGTGGTTTACGCATGCTGAGTTGACCGATATGATCGCGGTGTCGGAATCGACGCCGGGTCCCATCGGCATCAACTGCGCGACCTACGCGGGCTATAACGCGGCGGGGGTTCCCGGCGCGCTGGTCGCCTCCTTCTCCATCGTGCTGCCCTCGTTCATGCTCATCCTCGCCATCGCCTCCGCGCTCGAGCGCTATCGGGCAAACCTTTTCGTTTCAAGCGCCTTCAACGGCCTTCGCCCTGCGGCGACGGGGCTCATCGCCGCGGCGGCATGGAGCGTGATCGCCATCGTGCTTTTTAACTTCGCGGCCTTTGCTGCAGGCGATATCCTGTCGGTTATTCATGTTCCGGGGTTGATCCTGTTTGCGGTTCTGCTGCTCGTTTCGAACATCAAGCCCATGAAGGGCTGGCACCCCGTTGTTTTCATAGCCGCTGCGGCGGCGGTCGGCATCCTGTTTCAGCTATGAATGTTTAAGGAGGCGCTTATGCGTTTCTGCCCGCTTTACAGCGGCTCTTCCGGCAATGTTTCATTCGTGGAAGGCGGCGGCGTCCGGCTGCTCGTGGACGCGGGTCTTCCCGGCAGAACGATTGCCCGCGCCCTGGGGGAGCGGGGGGTGGAGCCTGAAAATATCAGCGCTTTGCTCGTGACGCACGACCACAGCGACCACATCGCGGGGGTTGGCGTGTTCGCACGCAGATTCGGCGTGCCGATCTATGCGAACGAGCGCACATGGGAGGCCATGCACCCCTTCATCGGCAAAGTGCCGCCCGAATTGACGCGGGTGTTTGAGACAGGGCGCGATTTTTATATCGGCGGCCTCAACGTGTATCCCTTCCCCACGCCGCACGACGCGGCGGAGTCCGTGGGCTATTGCTTTTCCGACGGCCTCGCGAAGCTGACCGTCATGACGGATATCGGCTGCTTCAACGACGATCTGCTTGCGGCCGCGGCGGGCAGCTCGCTGCTGCTGATCGAATCCAATCATGATGTCGATATGCTCAAGGCCGGGTCGTATCCCTACCCGCTCAAGCGGCGCATCCTCGGCCCGGAGGGGCATCTTTCCAACGACTGCTGCGCCGAGGCGCTCATCCGCCTGTACGGTACGGGCGTGCGCCGTGCGGTACTCGCGCATCTGAGCCGGGATAATAATATAGAAGCCCTCGCAGTGGAAACCATCCGCCAGGCATTGCGCGGGGCGGATATTCCGGACGCGGACTTCCTCCTTGCCCTTGCCCACAGGGATTGCGTGGGTGAGATGATCGAACTGTAAAGCGGGCGGCCACGCAACCGGGCGACCCCTACAAACGCATAAACGGGCGGATGATATCCGCCCCTACACGCACCACATCAGCGCGGCCACATGGGGCCGCCCCTACATGCGTTATTCGTTATGAACGTCGCCCACGTCGCCCACGTCGCTTTTTGCCGCTTTCGTGCAACGATGGTGCATCTTAGATGTGCGGGCGGATGATATCCGCCCCTGCACGCACCACATCAGGGCGGCCACATGGGGCCGCCCCTACATGCGGGTAACGTGCGGTTCAATGGAACAGCAAACGCGGCAAGAGCGACGCCGGCGACGGTTGTTCATTGTAGGGGCCGATCCGGTATCGGCCCGGTTGTAGGGGTACCGCACGGGGTGGGCGGCCACGCGGGCGGGCGGATGATATCCGCCCCTACAAGGATTCGGGGATAGTGCCGTTTGCCAAACGGCGTTTGCGGCATAACAGGCGCTGTTTTTGCACAAACGAAACCGTCCCCCATCAGCATACCGCAAACATAAGGGGACGGTTTTGGTTGTTCGCGCAACCGCGCCGGATGGAAAGGTGCCGCCTGTTCGAACAAACAGAACTGTCCCAGTTGCTATCAAGATGCAGATATATTGCAGCAAAGCGGCAAAAAGCGACGTGGGCGACGTGGGCGACGTCAGCGACGTTGATAACATGTAGGGGCGGCCGCCCGATTGCGTTGTAGGGGCGGCCCGATGTGGCCGCCCGTCCCCTTATCTATGCAGCCTTTCCGCCAAGCGCTCGAACTGCCCGACAAGATATGCGGGCAGTTTTGTTTTGCCCGCAGCAAACCACGTCAGCTCCGCCATCAGAACGCCCGTTGGCACATCCACAAAAACGTGCTGCTTGATCAGAAGGGTCGTGGGCAGAATGAGCAGCGCAAAAACGAACACCGTCACGCGCAGCCATTTTGCCACGCGCTGCTGCCGATGCACGAGCTTCCAGCACATCCAGCCCAGGTAACAGTGCAGCGAAGGCATGCAGCGCGAAGGTTCGTCGATGCCGAAGATGCCCTCCATCAACCGCGCAAAAAAGCCGTCGCCGACCGCTTCCGGGCGCGTATAGGTGGTGGGGTACAGAATGTAAATCATAAAAATCGAAACATAGCCAATCACAAGCGCGGCCATGAAACGGGCGAAGCGCTCCCGCTCAAGCAGGGGAGCGAGCAGGTAGCAGTAGCCCCACTCGATAAAAACCAGCACATACGGGATCACGAACGCCGGCGCGAAGGGGATCAGCCCGTCTATGGGCAAGGTGATGTCGTGCAGGGTCAGCACATCCGTAAACAGCGTGGGTACGAGATAGGTGAACAACTGCAGCGCAAAAATCAGCGCGGCAAACAACACGCTTCGTTTGTTGAACGGGGCTTTAAGGGGTAATTGCTGTATGTCCATACGGATATCTTATCATCCGCGTTCCGGCGGCGCAACAGGTCGTTTAGGAGTCGCTCAGTTCGACGTACGCGTCCGTTTTGTAAAAAGTTTGAACCGTGCGGATGCGGCGGGCGAAGCGCCGCGCTTTCTCCATGCCCGCTGCGAAGGGCAGACCCATCGCCTCATAGATGCGGTACTGCGTCGGCAGCCGCTTGACGAAGTCTGCATAATCCGTGTGCGACGCGCTGCTCCAAAACAGCTCGCCCGCGGCGGCGAGGCGGGGCAGCAGGTTGAAGAACAGCTTTTGTTCATCCTCCACCCATTCCGTCCACATCGCGCACTCACCGCCCGTCACGCGCGCTTTCGCCTCATCGGACAAGCCGCGCGGCAGCAGGCGGGCGGTATAGGTTTTTTTCAGCGGCGTCATCGCGTAGGGATAATCGAAATAGAGGGTACGAAAACCGCTCATGATCGCCCTTCCGCCCGCGTTGAGGTGCGCGGCGGTGCGCCTGCTTCCCTCGATGGCGGGGGGCGTCCAATGCTGGCAGACGAAATCCGTGCCGGTCGTGCCGGCGAGGCCGTCGTTCCAGATGATGGCCTGTTTTCCGAGCGAAGCAAGGTGTTTCCTGACCCGTTCGAGCATGTATCCCTGAAGCTCACGCTCGTTTGCGAGGTGCTCCACGCGCATCGTCTTTAGGCATTTGGGGCATTTGCGCCACTCGCTTTTGCGCGCCTCGTCCCCGCCGATGTGGAAGTAAGGCGCGGGAAAAAGCTCCGCCAGCTCGCTCAACAGATGGAAGACGAACGCATAGACCATCCCTTCGCCCGCGCAGAGAATGTGGGAGGAAAAATCCTTCATTCCGTAGCAGGTTGCGACCTTTGTCGGGCGCGCGTCGCAGGCAAGCTCCGGATAGGCGGCGATGATGGCCGTGGTATGCCCCGGCAGATCGATCTCCGGCACGATGTCGATGCCGCGCGCCGCCGCATAGGCAACAAGGCCGCGGATTTGCGCTTTGGTATAGAAGCCGCCGTGCGGCTTCTTGTCCTGCTGCTCGCCGCGGCCGCGCTTGACGGCGCTCGACGCCCGCCATGAGCCGATCCGGTTGAGCAGGGGGAACTGCTCGCTTTCCACGCGAAAACCCTGATCGTCCGAAAGGTGCAGGTGCAGCGTGTTGTATTTATAGAGCGCGAGCGCGTCGATGAGTTTTTCAAGGGTCGAAACCGAAAAAAAGTGCCTGCAAACATCCATGCTGATGCCCCGCCAGGCAAAGCGCGGTTCATCCTCAACTTCAATGTGGGGGATTGAGCCGGCGTTGGATAGAAGCTGCCGCAGCGTCGCCGCGCCGTATAAAGCGCCGTTTTGGGCGGATGCGTAAACGCAAACACCGGCTTCGCCGGAGACCAGCCGGTAGGCTTCCCTGGGCAAAGCCGCGTCGTACCGGAAGGCGACTTCGGCCGCACCTTCACGCGGTTCAAGCATGGGCAGCAGCGAGCGGATGCCGTCCGCCGCCCCTGCGAGGGGCGCATCCATAGAGAAACCCGCGCCATCCGGCCATTCACAGCTGCCGGGGCGGTATAAAATCCGTTTGGGGATGGGCGTAATCATGGAACACCTCCCTGTTTGAATAAGCCTATTATAGCGCAGATTGTTGCTGCGTGGTATACTCAAACCGATGATCTGACGCGGAGGTGCAGCATGTTCAACTGGATTCTCAAGCGCGTTTTGCCGCTGCCAAAGCTCACCCGGCTCGAAAGCTATCTGTTCATCGGCCCGCATCCGGACGATATCGAGGTTGCCTGCGCGCCCACGGTCAAAAGGCTGACGGAAGCGGGCAAGCGCGTGCGCTTTCTCATCGTGACGGATGGCCGCATGGGCACGGACGACCCCCGGCTGTGGGGCGACTGCCTTGCCGCCCTGCGGCGGGAGGAGGCGGCGGCGTCCGCAAAGCTGCTTGGCGTAACGGATGTCGCCTACCTGCCCTTTGAGGACGCGGGGGACTACACCGCCGACGCATGCGCCCGTCAAATTGCCGTGGAGATTGCGCGCACAAAGCCGGACGCGGTGTTCGCGCCAGACCCGGATGTGATCGCCGAGTTCCATGCGGACCATATCAAAACGGGGCAGGCTGTGAAATACGCCTCCTGCATGGCGCCCTTCCTCTCGGTGATGGAAGGTCTGGGCTGCGCGCAGGCGCATACGCCAAAGGCATACGCGTTTTACAATACGGATCGGCCAAACAGCTTCATCCGCATCGGAAAAACCTTTGCATTCCGGGCAAAAGCGCTCGCCTGCCACAGGAGCCAATTCGATGATAAATCGATTGATAGTATTTCAATTTACTATCGGTTGCGCTCGATTCGGCTCGGTTTGTTCCGGCGTTTGGGCCTCTGCGACGGATACCGCGCGCTCACGCCCGCGCGCACGCATTGCATACCGGAGGCAGCGCGCTGGTGAAACGCGGCCTTTTGCCGATTCCCTTTGACAAGCGCGGAAGATTAGGATAGAATAAGCAAGGGTCATAAGCGGTTATAATTACAAGTAATAATGATATAATCGTTAATTATAACAATTTACCCAAGCCAAAATGGAGGAAGCATGAAAAGCGAGTTTGACGTCATCATCGTAGGCGCGGGCCCGGCGGGTATTTTTACCGCGCTGGAGCTGTTGGATAAAAACGAAAGCCTCAAGGTGCTGCTCATGGACAGCGGCAAGGCCATCGCCAGGCGCAACTGCCCCGCGCGGATGACGGGCAAGTGCGTCAACTGCGACCCCTGCGCCATCATGAGCGGTTGGGCGGGCGCAGGCGCTTTTTCGGACGGCAAGCTTTCCCTCTCCCACGAGGTGGGCGGCAACATCACGCAGTATATCGCCAAGGATGAGGCGCAGGCGCTCATCGACTACGCGGATTCCGTCTATGTGGGATTCGGCGCGCCGGATACGGTGCATGGCCGCAGCGACCCGCGCGTCGCGGAGATCGCCTATGAGGCGAGCCGCCACAACATCCACCTTGTGCGCTGCCCCGTGCGCCACATGGGCACGGAGTATTCGGCAAAGGTGCTGGGCAACATGTACGATCACCTGATGCAGAAAACCGGCTTTACCTTTTTGCCTTCCACCACCGCCCGTGAGATCATCACGGAAAACGGCGCGGCCGTCGGTGTGAGATACAGCTCGCCGGAGGGCGTGGGCGAGGCTTACGGCAAGGCCATAGTCGCCGCGCCGGGGCGCGGCGGTGCGCAGTGGCTGCAGGATGAAGGCAAACGCCTTGAAATCGGCATGTCCAACAACGAGGTGGATATCGGCGTGCGCGTCGAGGTGCCAAACT
>CAZJYV010000022.1:0-12957 GCA_964550295.1 uncultured Clostridium sp.
TTCGCGCCGCTCATCACGGCGATGCGGTCCGCGGCGAGCGCCTCCTCCATATACTGCGTGATCATCACCACGGTGATGCTCTTTTCCCTGTGCAATCGGGAAACCGTGTCGATGATTTCCCGCCTGCCGCGCGGGTCGAGCATGGCGGTTGCCTCATCCAGAACCAGCACTTCCGGCTCCATAGCGAGCATCCCCGCGATGGCAATCCGCTGCTTTTGCCCGCCCGACAGCATGTGCGGCGCGCCCGTTGCGTATTTCGTCATGCCCACGGCGGCGAGCGCCGCGTCCACGCGCGACCTGATTTCCGCGCTCGGCACGCCGAGGTTTTCCGGCCCGAAAGCCACATCCTCCTCAACGACGGTGGTCACAAGCTGGTTGTCCGGGTTCTGGAATACCATGCCGACCTTTTGCCGGATGGCAAGGGTTTTTTCCGGATCGGCGGTGTCCATTTTGTCCACAAGCACCTTGCCGCCCGTTGGCAGCAAAAGCGCATTTAAATGCTTGGCGAGCGTGCTTTTGCCGCTGCCGTTGTGGCCGACCACGGCGAGGAACTCGCCCCGTTCTATGTTGAGCGTCACATCATCGAGCGCGGGGGAACCCCCGTCCTCATAGCAGAAGGTGACGTTTTTGACTTCGATCATCGCGACGGAATCCCTTCACATTAATATCCAAAATAATATTATAGTCCAATGGAAGGGGAAAAGCAAATTGAGGGGGATTATATTGGGCGAAGAGGTGAGGATGGTTCAGCTAATTTTCTATAAATCTCGACAAATGGTGTGCCTTCATCCCAAGAGCTTAAATCATGAAGTTTTAGGGCTTGACGGTTCCATGCTGGCATATTTCGGTCGGGTATTTCAAAGGTTATAGACTTTTGCTCAAGCGAATTGATGGCATGGATAGAGGAGCCGTCGAGCAACATAACTTCATCAAAGCGCTTGTTATAATGAGTGTTGACTTGTGCAGATTTTATTAAAAATAATTCAATATCCTCTTCCAACACAGTATTTGTCATGTATAAGAATAGGCAGTTTCTGACAAATACAGCGAAATGTTGTTGATTTAGTAAACGAGTTTTATTTTCTAACTTATCAATAGCAAAGTCGATATGTCTCGTACCATCAACAAATCCAAGGCTATCTGAAACAGTATTAAGATGTTCATTTTTGAAGGTTAAACTCCCACGGAATTTATTTATTACTTTTTGGGGTATCCCAGATTTGTGTTTGCCGAGATAAGTATTCACAAGGTTTTTAGTGTAACCAATATGTTCACTTTCTGCACGAGATACTTCAAGACCAATTCCATCAATCTCATTTCTCCAATCGGGGCTTTCTCCCTTAAAGAAATTATGAGAGAAATCCGTATATAGCATCTCCATAGCTAATAAAGCGTATATTTCATAATATAGCTTATCATATTTATAGTTGCTCATTTGTCCTCCCATAATCTCTCCCCATCCCCCTCCGCCCACACCTCCACCACCTCCCCGGTAATCGGGTGTTTGAGCCGCACATACGCCGCGTGCAGCGCGGGTCGGGCAATGAGGGCAGGGGCTTCTTCGCCATACAGCCAGTCGCCAAGGAGCGGGCAGCCGATGTAGGCCATGTGGACGCGCAGTTGATGCATCCTGCCCGTATGCGGCACGAGCCGCACGAGGGAAAGGCCGTTTTTGCTTTGCAGCGTTTCGTATTCGGAAACGGAACGCACGCCGTTTGCGCAAACCGCGCGCTTGTAGCGCGAGCCTTCGGCAAAGCCCGTGGGCGCGTCGATGACGCCGCAAAGCGGGTCGGGCGTGCCGACGCAAACGGCAAGGTATTCCTTGTAAAAATCCGCCGTATGCAGCTGCTGCCGCAAAAGCTCATGCACATAGCCGCTCTTGGCAAACGTCATCGCGCCTGATGTGCCGCGGTCAAGGCGGCTTACGGGGTGGGGAACGATCTCAGGCGGCAGGTAGTACGCAAGCGCGCTCTCCGCCGTGGGCATGTCCGGGTCGCGGGTGGAGGCGTGGCTTGCCATACCCGCGGGCTTGTCGATGATGATGAGATCCTCATCCTCGTACAGGATGCCGAAGTCCGCCCGCTTGGGCGCGGGGCGTTGGGCGGGGTCGTCCGACACATCCGCGCAAAGGAGATCCCCCGTGCGCACGCGCGCCGTGGTGAACGCTTGCACGCCGTTGAGCGTGATGCCGTTTTCCTTCCGCTTGAGGCGGCGCGTCAGCGTCGCGGAAACGCGCAGTTCCCGCGCAAGCAGGCTTTCCACGCTGCGCCCGTCCATATCCGCCTCGATTGTCAGCTTCAGCACCTTCATGGATTGAGCATATCACCCGTCCGTGATTTCGTCCAGCGTGCCAAGTGCGATGCCCGTGTAATAATGTTTCAGGATTTCCTCAAAGGTCGCGCCATCCGCGGCCATGGCGTTTGCGCCGTATTGGCTCATACCCACGCCGTGCCCGAAGCCCCTCGTTTCCACGCGCACCTCATCCTTTGAGAAGGTGATGGTGAAATCCGCGCTCGGCAGATTGAGCGCGCCGCGGAATGCGCGCCCGGTGACGGTCGTGCCGCCGAGCCGCAGCTTTGTGACGCCGCCGCCCTCGGAGCGGGCAAGGACCTCGATCTGGTCGGACAGGTCGGCCGTTTTAAGACCCGCTTTGGGGAACGCTTTGTTGAGCGTTTTGGCAAAAGCCTTTGGGGTGTAGGTGAACAAATCCGTATAATGCGCGGCGTGTTCCTCCCCCGGACTCGATACGCTCACAAGGTACGGCACATCCCCGCCGAACACATCCTCGGCCGACTCGGTCGTTCCGCCTGAGTTGGAAAAATACAGCGCGTCGATGGGCGCGCCGTCATACAGGGCGATGATGGCAGCGGTTTCGCGGACTGCCTCATCCATTTTGGCGGCGTAAAAATCCGCGTTTGCGCCCCACTGCTCCATGAGCGCTTCGCGCGACTTCCACGCCTGGCAGCAGGCGCTGTCGGAGCAGAGATCCGCGCCGTGCCTGCCGCAGGGTTTGCCGCCGCACGCCGCAATGCGCTTGGCCGCGTAGGTGCGTGCGGATACGGCCTGCGCCTTGAGCGCTTCCAACGAGAAGGAAGCCGGCATTTCGGAGGCGACCACGCCAAAGAGATACTCCTCCAGCGGAAGCACCAGCGTTTTTTCGTTGCGCGCGTCGTAAAGGGTGACGGTCAACGCCTCGCCGCCGGCCACCTCTCCGCCGACCCCGCCGCGCAGCGAAAGACAGCCGCGCACGCACGCGGCCGCGATAAAAAGCGCAAAAGCCAACGCCGGCAGGCGCAGGCGCACGAAAAAAGCCATTCTTCTCATGCTCATGTTTATGAATAAAAATGGTAAATAATGACTGTTATTCTATATATATTTTACATTTTGCAAATCCTTGTTGAATTACGCGTAAGCCGACCGTATAATATGAACTGGGACTTTGGCTATATATATCAAAATATGCATAAATTTGTCTTGGGGGTTCGGCGGTGAATGACACTCGCTTAAGTTCAGCGCCCTATAATTTGTCTTCTAACCAGATGAATATCTGGAACGCGGAGAAGGCTTTTTCAGGCACGTCGATCAACACGATCTGCGCAACGATCCGCATCATGGGCGCGATCGATATCGCCGCGCTGCAAAAGAGCCTGGACGCAGTCGTGCGCGGCGACGAACAGCTTCGCGCGCGCATCACGGTCGTCAACGGCAAGCCCTGTCAGTACATCGCACCGTACGAGCACGCGCTGTTTCCCGTGTTCGATTTCACCACGACGGACAACATGGGGCTTTCCCATTGGGAGAATACCGTCGCGCGCGAGGCGATGCTGCTCATCGATGCCCCGTTGTACGATTTCCGCATATTCAGGCAGAACGAGTCCGAGGGCGGCATCATCGTCAAAACCCACCACATCATCTCGGACGGATGGTCGCAGGTGCTCGCGAGCAACCGCATCGCGGAAACCTATCTTGCCCTCATTTCCGGGCGGGAGGCGCAGGTCGAGGTCGGTCCGTCGTACCGGCTGCACGTCGAAAAGGAAGAAAAGTATCTTTCCTCCGCGGCGCATGACAAGGATATCGCCTTCTGGAAGGAACGCCTCGGCGCGTTCGACGGGGCGTCCACCGTCAAAGACTGCCTTTCCGCGATGGTGAGTCCCGTGGGCAGGCGGAAAACCTATCGCCTTTCCCACATGCTCAACCATCTCATCCATGACTTTTGCGAACAATACCGCGTTGCGCCCTTCGCGGTCTACTATATGGCGCTGGCCATCTACCTCAACCGCACCAACAGCGCCGCGCATTCCGCAATCGGCGTGCCGGTCTACAACCGCGTCGATTTTCAGGATAAATCCACGCTGGGCATGTTTGTGAGCACGCTGCCCTTCATCGGCGAGATCGATGAAAACTGGTCCTTCGCACAATTCAATACGGAGCTTGCCGGGCAGTGGTTCGAGCTGCTGCGCCATCAGCGGCTGCCGTTTTCCGAGATATTGGAGGCATCCAAAAAAGTCAATCCCGATTCAGGCAGCCTGTTCCACATCGTGCTTTCCTACCAGACAAGCCGCATGTACAGGAGCGAGGACGCGTCCGTCACCTTCTCGGGCCGCTGGCATTACAGCGGGTATCAAAGCGAGCATCTGCTGATCCATCTGAGCAGCATGGAGGATGACTACCGCTTCTCGGTGGACTATGATTACCTCACCCAGATTTTTTCGGAGCGCGACATCGACAGGCTCCACGAATACTTGACCAACATCCTCACCGCCGCGCTCTCCGAGCCGGAAATACCCGTCTGGCGGCTGCCCGTCATCGGGCTGGAGGAAAAAGGCCGCGTGCTGTTCGGCTTCAATCAAACGGCGCGCGCCCTGCCCCATGCGGACGTGCCCTCGATGCTGCGCGCCGCCGCGCGCGAACATGCGCAGCGTGTCGCCGTCATCGCCAACGGAAAGAGAACCACCTACGGCGCGCTCTTCACGCTTGCCGCCTCCTTCGCGCGCGCGATTGACGCGCAGTACCCCGGCGGAAACCGCCCCATTGCCATCTGCCTTGAAAAAGGCGCGACGCTTGCGGCCAGCGTAATCGCAACAGCCCTGTCCGGCAATACGTGGCTCACGCTGCCCGTCGATACGCCGCCAGGCAGGCTCAACGAAATATTGGAGGATTCCGGCGCGGCGGCGCTCATCTGCGAGGTAAAAACCGTGCCGCCCGGCTGCCGCGTTCCCGTGCTTGAGCCGGAAAAAGCCAGGATGTGCGACAGCGCGCATTATCCGCCCAAGCCCTGCGCCCATACGGCGTACATGGTTTATACTTCGGGCAGCACGGGCAGACCCAAGGGCGTGCTCATCGGGCAGGAAAACCTTGTCAACCTCGCAATGGCTATCCGCAAGCTGTACGGACACGGCGCGGTGCTTTCGCTCTGTTCCGCCGGGTTTGACGTGTTTGTGATGGAATGTGCGGTTTCCCTGATGAACGGGCGCACGATCATCTTTCCGTCCTCGGCCCAGCAGGAGGATCCATCCGCGCTCGCGCAGCTCATCCGCGATTACGCCGTGGGCAACATGTCGCTGCCCCCCTCGCGGCTTGAGGCGTATATGCACAACCGCGATTTTGCCTACGCGCTCGCCGGGGTCGAAAGCATCGTCTGCGGCGGGGAGCATTTTCCGGGCGAGCTGATGCATGCCTTGCGCCAGTATACGGATGCCTCGGTTTACAACCAGTACGGGCCGAGCGAAACGACCATCGCCGTGAGCGGCAAGCTGCTCAACGATGCCTGCGCGATCACCATCGGCGGCCCGATGGAAAACTGCAGACTCTATGTGCTCGACGCGCACCTCCAGCCGCTGCCTGTGGGCGTTTACGGTGAGCTTTACATCGGCGGCCTCTGCGTGGGGCAAGGCTACCGCAACCTGCCCGAGCTGACGGGGGAGCGGTTCATCCCAAGCCCCTTCGAGCTGGGCGAAACGCTTTACCGCTCCGGGGATATCGGCTGCTGGACGAACGATGGTGAGATCATACTCGGCGGCAGGATGGACGATCAGGTGAAACTGCGCGGCCTTCGCATCGAACCGCAGGAGATCGCCATGCGCCTGGCCGCCTACGAAAAGATCCGGCAGGCTGCCGTCAAGGTGATCAGCCGCGGCAAGAGCGCGTTCATCGCCGCATATTATACCGCCGCTCAAACGATCTCCGACGCGGAGCTGACGGCGTTCCTCCGCTCCTATCTGCCCTCCTACATGCTGCCCGGGTCGTACATGCGCATCGAAAAGATGCCGGTCACCCGCAGCGGCAAGATCGATTACCTTTCGCTTCCCGAACCGGAACTGTCCACGGGGGATGCGTGCGTCCGCGATGATACGGAGGCGGCGATCCTCGAAATCTTCCAAAAAACGCTAAACCGTGCGGACATGGATGTGGAAAGCGACTATTTCCTCAGCGGAGGCGATTCGCTCACCGCCCTGGAGGCGATCGTCGCCATCGAAGCCGCCTTCGGCACAAAGCTTGCCGTGGCCGATCTATACGCCTTCCGCACCGCCAGAAAGATCGCGTCCTCCATCGCGCGGTCCGATGCGCAGATGCCGACTGAAACGCGCGAGGAGATTCCCGTTGCCGAAAAGCGCTCCCTGTATCCCGCAACGCCCACGCAGGTGAGCCTCTATTTTGAATCGCAGATGCACCCCGCCTCGCTTGCCTATAATATGCCCGGCGCGTTCAAACTGCCCAAATCCGCCGACAAGGCGAAGCTGCTTGTCGCCTTCCGGGAACTGATCGCCCGTGAAAAGATCCTGCGCACGAGCTTTGAGCTTAACGGAAGCGGGCTGGTTCAGCACGTTTGGGAAAACGCCGCTTTCGGCATCGACGAGCTGTGCGCGCCGGACTTCGGAGGTGCGGCAAAGGCTTTCATGAAACCTTTCGACGTGACGCGCCCGCCGCTGATGCGCGCCGCGTTCTGGCGTTCACCCGAGGAGGACACTTATCTGTTCTTCGATACCCACCATCTCATCGGCGACGGGCTCACAAGCCCGCTGCTGATGAAAAAGCTGGATGGCATTTACGCGGGACATCCCTACGGAACGGACCTCGGGTTCTGCGATTATGCGGCATGGAAGGCGCGCAAGGAAACGGACAAGGCGGTGCTCGCCTATTGGAAGGATACGCTCGCCGACGCGCCGGCGCTTACCGACATCCCCTGCGACCGCGCGGAGACCGGAACGGGTCCCTACGCGGGCGGCAAGCTGTGCTTTGCGCTGCCCCGCAGCGTGTGCGAGCAAACCGACCGATACTGCGCGGGCAATGCTGTTTCGCCCTTCATGCTGTTCCTGTCCGCGTTTGCGCTGTTCCTCAACAAGCTCACGGGCGAGGCGGACATCGTCGTGGGTACGCCCGTATCCGGCAGAACGTCCAAGGAGCTGTGGGATGTATGCGGCCCGTTCATCCGCACGCTTCCCATGCGCGTGAAGCTCTCGGACGGCGAGCCCGTCGCGCGCCTCATCCAGAACGTGCGGGCGCAAACGCTGTCCATGCTCGAAAACCAGGAGGTCCCCTTCGACCAGCTCATGAAGTTTGCGCGGGGCGAGGCGGGGGGCCGCATCTTCAATACGCTCTTCTCCATGCGGCCTGTCGGGGACGGTGATTTCTCCTTCCTCGGCGAAAAGATGCATCCCATCCCGGCCGATACGGGCTTTGTGAAATTTCCCCTGTCCGTCGAGGCGGAAAAGACGCAGGCGGGCTATGCGTTTACGCTGGAATATGCGTCCGACCTGATTGATGAGGAAACCGCCGCGCTTTGGGCGCGCAGTTATGCCGCCGTGCTGGAGAACATGCTCCGCGCGGACACGGCGCTGCAGGCGGATGTAAATCCCATCAGCGCGCAGGATCAGTACGCGATGTTCGACAGACCCGAGAGGCTCTGCACGCCGTTCGCCAACATCCCGCTCGATTGCACCATCGCCTATGCCGCGCGCAAAGCGCCGGAAGCGCCCGCGCTGCGTTTTCACGGGCAAACGACCGGCTTCTCCGCCCTTCTTTCACGCGCGGATGGCATCGCCAGGTCGCTCGTCAGCCTCGGCGTGAAGCGGGGGGATGTCGTCGGTCTCGTGCACGCGCGGACGCCGGATATGATCGCGTCCCTCATCGGCATCATGCAGGCAGGCTGTGCCTATATGCCGGCGCTTGCGAACTATCCCGCCCAAAGGCTTGCCTACATGGCCGAAACAGCCGCCGCAAAGCTGATCCTCGCGGATGATGAAGCCGCGCGCACCTTGTCGGAAGCCGGGCTGCCCTGCCCGGTCTATGCCGTAAACAGCCTGCCCGATGCGCCGGACGCCGCGCTTCCTTCCCTTTCGGAACGGAGCGGGGAGGACGGCATCTACGTCCTCTTCACATCGGGCACGACAGGCATGCCCAAAGGCGCGCTGAATACGCATGAAGCGATTGCAAACCTTCTTGCCGCGATGACGCCCGTCATCGGCGAGCGGAGCAAAACGGTTTTATGTTCCACCAACATGACCTTCGATATCTTCATAACGGAATCCCTGCTTGCCCTCGCGCTCGGCAAATGCGTGGTGCTTGCGGACGAGGAGGAGATGCTGATTCCCCACAGGCTGGCGGAGCTGATCGAGCGGGAAAACGTGGATACGGCGCAGCTTACGCCTTCAAGACTGCAGATGTGCATGGGTCATGAGGCGTTTAGAAAGGCGATCTGCGGTCTTGATTCGATGCTTGTCGCAGGCGAACCGCTCTCTCTTGCCCTGAGTGAATTGCTCCATACGCACAGCAAAGCTAGATTGTATAACCTGTATGGCCCGACTGAAGCATCCGTATACACAACGATGACCGAATGCCCAGTCAGTCTGCGGAAAATAACCATCGGCAAACCGCTTAATAACTGCCGCGTCTATGTTCTTGATAAAAGGATGCGCCGCGTGATGCCTACCGCCTGGGGCGAGCTATATATAGCGGGCGTCTGCCTTGCAAACGGCTATGTGAACAAACCGGAACTGACGGCTGCCGCATTCGTTGCCGATCCTTTTTATCCCGGAAAACGGATGTATAAGAGCGGGGATATCGGCCGCCTGTTGCCGGATGGAAACATCGAATACTTTGGCCGCAGGGATTCGCAGATCAAAATAAACGGGCAACGCGTGGAGCTGGGCGAGATCACCGCTCATTTGCTCGATGCACCGGGCGTTGCCGAGGCCGTAACGGTCGCCGTCTGCTCTGAGAGTGGCGAAAAACGTTTGCGCTCGTGTGCAGTTGCCGCTCCGGGCTCGGTTGTGAGCGAAATGTCACTCAGGGAGAATCTCCGCGCAACGCTTCCGCCGTTTATGGTGCCGGCTGAAATCTGGCTGCTGTCCGTCATGCCACGCAACGCTTCGGGCAAAACGGATGTACTTACCATTAAAAATGCAACATCGGCCACATCCTTGGGGGCATGCGGCAATGTCGTGCAACCTACATGCAGTCCATGCGCCTCATGCGAACCGACCGAAAACGAGGATTCCTCCATTCTGCATAGCGCGTCAGATGTTTCCGCTTGTGCAACGCCTGCGGCGAATGCTGGCAAAGCGTTATTTGAAATATGGAAACAGGTGCTGGGCAGGGAAGAGATCGATCCGCACGTTTCGTTTTTTGAACAGGGCGGAGGTTCCCTTTCCGTGCTGGATGCGCTTTCGCGTTGTTACAACGCGGGTCTTAACATCACGCTGGCGCAGTTTTATGCAAATCCCACCATCGAGGCGCAGCGAGCGCTGCTCTGCGGGGAGAAAGGCGGAGCTGCGGCGGAAAAAGCCGCGCTGCCGATGCAAAAAGCGCCGGCGCGGGAACCCACGGCGGCCGCCGGCGGGGTATATAAACCCATGGAAGGCCCTGCGTCAGGAGCCGTGCTGCTCACGGGCGCGACGGGATTTTTGGGCGCACACCTGCTCAACGAGCTTGCGCGCAACATGCGGCGCGATACCGTCTGCGTGATTCGCGGCGGCGATCCCGGCCGACTTTCAGGCGTGATGGCTGAATATTTCGGGTCGGGATGGTACGAGGCCAACGCCGCGCTCGTGCGCGTGGTCGCGGGCGATATGGAAAAACCCGATCTGGGTATCGACGAAGCCGAGCTTTCCGGCCTGATCGGCAAAGTGGGCACGCTCATCCATTGCGCGGCGGACGTGCGTCACTTTGCAGCCGACGAGAACGCTTCCATCCGCGCGAACGCCGGAGGCACCGCAAACGCCGTGCGCCTTGCGTCGAAATTGGGTGCCAGCCTCGCGTACGTTTCCACGATCAGCGTCATGGGCGACGCAAGGACGGAGCCGTTCAGCGAGGAAAGCGAGCCCGCGGATCCCGAGCGTGAAACCAATGTATATGTAAAAAGCAAATGCGCGGCGGAACAGCTTGTGCGCCGCTGTGCGAAGCTTTTGCCCAGCGTGCGGATCTTCCGCGTGGGAAGGCTTGTCGGACGGGACAGCGACGGCGTATTCCAGAAAAACAAAAATGCGAACGCGCTGTATTCTTTCCTGCGCGGTGCGCTTGCGCTGGAGGAGTATCCCGAGGGCGCGGCGGATCTGCCGATCGAATTGACGCCCGTGGATGAATGTGCGCGCGCCATAGCCCTGCTGCTCGACGGCAGGGAGGAGGTTTACCACATGTTCGATCCGGTGACGGTGGCGTTTGCGGAACTGATCAGCACGCTTTCCGGCCGGAACGCGCCTTTTGTGCCGGATGCGGAGTTTGACGAGTACCTGATGCGCATGATGGCAAGGGCGCCCTCCGCCGAGCTTGTGATGGTGAAGGAAATGTGGGAGATGTTCCGCCCCGGCGCGGGCAACGCGGGCGCTGCAAGCGCGAAACGCACCTGCGCGGAACTGCGCGAAAAAGGCTTTGTCTGGCGCAGGGCGCAGATCCGCACGGCGCTCAAGGAATATCTGGACGATTGACGGCAAGGGGGGCGAGCATGCTGGTTTCGGACGCTACCGTGACAATTATGCTCATAGCGATCGTCGCTATGGGGATTTTTATGCTGCGCGGTTTGAAAAAAGGCAATAACAAGCTCATTCACAAGCTGTATTTCCTTGTGACCGCAACGGTCATCACTTGGATGCTCGCGGTGATCGCAGCGGATTTTGTCGAAGGAAAAAGCGAAAAGCTCTTATGGATCTGCGATGCATGCGCGTATATAGGCGGTGCGTTCGCGCCCATGTTTAGCCTGCTCATCGCCCTTGCGCTGACGAAAAACCTTGAGAAACTGCCGAAAAAATACCTTCTTCTCGCCGTCATCCCGATCATCACCAACATTATCGTATGGACCAACCCGCTGCATCACCTTTTTTACAGGGAGTTTTCCGTTTACAGCAGCAAGGTCATATTCGGGCCGTATATCTATGTTTCCGGCGCGTACGGGTATATGTGTACGCTGCTTTCCGTCTACCTGATGGTGAGTTATGCCATTAAGATGAAAAAAAAGCTGATCGTGCAGCAGGCCATGCTGTTCTGCGCAGGCAGCATCATACCCGGTGCCGTAAACCTGATCGGCACGCTCAAGCTGGCCGATCTGTCCATCGCGGCAACGCCGCTTGCCTTCATCGCCACGGTCGCGATGCACGGGTACGCGATCTATTACTACCATATGCTCGACATCAGACCCATCGCCATGCAGAAGGTGCTCGACTGGATCAGCGACTGTTATCTGGTGACGGACAGCCGCGGCGGGATCATCGACTGCAACGCGGCTTTTGAAAAAATCTTTGCTCAATACGGCATGGCGCGCGGGAAACGGCTTGACGAGTGCGTCAATACCGAGGATATCGAGAACAAAACCGTCGTCTACAACCTGCTTGCCGCAACCTCCAACTGCAGGGAAAGCCTTTCTACGATTTCCTTCGAGCAGTCCGCTTTCATCGGCAAGCAAAAACTGTACTTCATGGTGGATCTGACCCCATTGATCGTTGACAACGTGCTGGAGGGGTTCGTTGCGATTTTCAAGGATGTCACGAAGCTGCGGGATGGCATGCAGCGCCTGCATGATTCGCAGGCGAGGCTGATGGAGCAGGAGCGCCTCGCCTCGCTGGGTCAGATGGTCGGCGGGTTGGCGCACAACCTGAAAACGCCGATCATGAGCATTTCCGGAAGCAGTGCCGCGATTGATAACCTCATTGACGAATGCGTCGCCAGCATGGGTGACGAGGATGTCACCGAGGAGGATTACAGGGAGATATACTTTGAGATGCGCGACTGGCTCTCCAAAATGCGGGACGCCTGCGCGTATATGAGCGATATCATCACGGCGGTCAAAGGTCAGGCGGCCAACATCGGCGCGGACGCGGAAGGCGACTTCACCGTGGAAGAACTGATGAAGCGCGTGTCCCTGCTGCTGCGTCACGAGCTGCAGCGCTCGGCATGCAAGCTTGAGGTCATCAACGAAACAAGCAGCGAGGTACGCATCCACGGGGATATCAACAGCCTTGTGCAGGTGGTCAATAACCTCATATCGAACGCAATTTTTGCGATGAATCCCAAGGGCGGCGGGAAGATCATCACCCGTTTTGCCATTGCCGAAACCGGACTCCGCCTGACGGTGGAGGATCGTGGCATCGGCATCGCGCCGGATGTGAAGGAGAGGCTGTTCCGGCAGATGATCACCAACAAGGGCGCACAGGGCACAGGGCTTGGCATCTATATATCCAACACCGTCATCAAGGCTAAGTTCGGCGGCAGGATGTGGGCGGAGGAAAACGCGGGCGGAGGCGCAATCTTTGGGTTGGAAATTCCGCCGGAATATTTTAAGCGGATTGATCCTTTACGGCAGGAGGTGAAAGTGCAGTGAGAAAAAATAAAGCGGGTCGGCTCTGAAAAACTGAGCAGTCGTTCTTTATTTTTCAAGATCAGATCATAGGCGGAAATATCGTCGGAAAATTCCGAACCCCGTTTGGCCTTGCTGTCAATAATATGATTGGTTTTTTTGTCAATACTGAA
>CAZJYV010000022.1:12967-16290 GCA_964550295.1 uncultured Clostridium sp.
TCGATAAGGAGATTTATATTATTCTCCTGACGGGTCATAAAAGCATGGCGCCGCCGATCCGCGCGCTGCGCGAGCTGGAAATCCAGGGCTATTATGAAAAGAGCGACCGGTTCGACCAGCTTGAACTGTTGGTTGAATCCTGCGTTAAATCCATCCGGCAGATGCGGATCATCAAATCCTATCGGGACGATCTGGACCGCAAGAACAACGAGCTGAAGCAAATGTACGCCTCGCTGGGCGACAGCTACATGGAGGTCATCCGGACGCTGCGCCTCGTTGTGGATGCGAGGGATATCTATACGCGGGGTCATTCGGACAGGGTTTCGCATTACGCATCGCGCATTGCGCGCGAGTTGGGGAAGGACGAGGGCTTCTGCGAGCGTGTACGCGTAGCCGGTCTGTTCCACGACGTGGGCAAGATGGCGATTCCGGACAGCGTGCTGCTCAAACCCGGCAAACTCAACAGCGCGGAGTATGAGCTGATTATGATGCATTCCGAAAAAGGCATGCAGATCCTCAGCGCGATCGGCGCGTTCAGCGATATCGCCGAAATCGTGCTGGAACATCATGAACGTTACGACGGCTCGGGTTATCCCCATGGCTTTACAGGTAAGGAAACGAGGGAGGAGGCGCGCATGATCTCCGTGGCGGACGCGTTCGACGCGATGACCTCCCATCGGCTTTACCGGGACAACCTCACCTTTGAGAATGCGGTCGATCAGCTTGTGCAGGGCAAGAACAGCCAGTTTGACCCGGTGGCGGTGGATGCGTTCCTGCGTGTGCTCGAGAATTACGATGAACTGCAAAAACAGGTCGCCTGGACGTTCGGCGATGATGCGGAGGTATAAAAAACATGAAGAACAAGGCGTTTTTTAAAACACCTGAATACCGCGATATGAACACTGCCCTCAGGGACATCGCCCGCAACGGAGAGGCGAAGGCCGTCACATGGTATGACCGCGCCGGAGCGGAATTTACGAAAACCTATTCCGAGCTTGCGTATGACGCGGCTGCGTTTGCGGCAGCGCTCGTCCGCAACGGTTATGAAAAAAGCCATGTTGCCATCGCGTGCGACAATTCCTATGAGTGGCTGTGGATGTTCTTTGGAATTACCGCGTCGGGCGGCGTTGCCGTGATGGTCGATGTGGAGCAGACGGACGCGATGATCGCATCCATGATTGTGCGTGCGGACGCAAAGCTTGCGATCCTGTCCGAAGCCATCGTGCCTTCTCTGAGGGAATCGCTCGAAAAGCAAGGCGTCCGGGTGCTTACGGACGGTGCGGATCAGGTACACGAAACGCTGGCGGATTTCACCGCGCGCGACCGGAAACGGGACGCGGAAAATCTTGCTGCGCTCGAAACCCTGCACGCCTCGCCGGATGACGTGGCTGCAATCGCCTACACCTCCGGCACATCAAGCATGCCCAAGCCCGTTATGCTCACGCAAAAGGGCATCGCCCTCAACGCGTGCGGGTCTATCTCCATGGTCAAGCCGACGCCGCGCGTTTTCACCGCGCTTCCCCTTTACCATACTTACGGACTGACCTGCGGCGCGCTCTGTATTTTGTTCTTTGGGGCGCAGCTTGGCATCTGCGGGGACATCAAGCGCATATCGAGAGATTTTGTGATCTTTAACGCGGAAACCCTCATGGCGGTTCCTCTGCTGGTGGAAATGATCTACCGGCGCCTCACGCACGGGATGGAGGCCGCGGGTTATAAAAAGATTTGCGACAGCTGCCTGTGGCAATTCAATATTCTGCGTGCGCTCGGCCTTGCGCGGCCGATGAAGCTGCTCGTCAAGGCGAAACAGCGCGGGGTGGGCAGCCTGCATACGATCGTTTGCGGCGGGGCGCATCTTGCGCACAGCGTTGCGGATAATCTGATCGCGTTCGGCATTTTGGTGCTCGAGGGGTATGGAATCACGGAATGCTCGCCGCTGGTGAGCGTCAATCGGGAATGCTGCCGCGTGCCGCACAGCGCGGGGCTCATCCTCCCCGGCTATGAGGTGCGCATCGACAACGAGGAAATCCTTGTTAAAGGCGAAATGCTCATGGCGGGTTACTACAAGGATCCCGAGGCGACCGCCGAAGTGTTGGGCGACGGCTGGTTCAGAACAGGCGATATGGGTCACCTGGACGGGGATGGTTTCCTGCACATCACGGGCAGAAAAAAGAACCTGATCGTGCTGAAAAACGGAAAAAAGATCGCCCCGGAGGAAATCGAAAGCTATCTCGACCATATTCCTCTGATCCGCGAGGTGATCGCCCACGCCGCACCTTCGGGTGAATCCGCGGACGATGTGCGCCTGGCTGTGACGATCTATCCCGATCCGGAGGCGACCCTGGGCATGAGTCCCTACGAAGTGCTCGAACGCCTGCAGCGGCACGTGGATACCGTCAACTCGCACCTGCCGGTATATAAACAGATTCAGATGGTCAACCTGAGCTCGGGCGAATTCGAAAAAACCACGAGCAGGAAGATAAAGCGATAAGGGGGAAGATGGACTTGCTTGAACTGATTTCGGAGATTATCTACAACATCACCGGCAAAAAGGACATCACACCGGACACGGATTTGATCAAGGATCTGGAACTGACATCCTTTGACGTTATGAACCTGATCTGCGCCTTTGAGGAGCGATTCGACACGACGATACCCACGAGGGATGTTTGGAACCTGCACCTTGTGAGCGATATCATTCAATATATGCGCGAAAGGGGCATCACGGAGCCGTGAGGATTTTCAACGGCGGACGTTTTCTGGTTTATCTGTGGGATGACTATGACGGAACAAACGGCGGGGCGCTGCTCATGGAGTGCGGCGCTCGCTTTTGCGCGGCGGCGGGGCTGCCCCGTCCCGGGGAAGACACGCTCAGGCGCACCCCGAACGGCAAGCCGTATTTTGCGTATTCCGGCGCGCCCTGCTTTTCACTCAGCCACAGCGGAAGCATCTGGGGCTGTGCCTTTTCAACGGATCCAATCGGCTTCGACGTGGAGCGCGCCCGCCCGCGGGAGTGGACGGCCATTGCGGAGCGTTTCTTTCATCCGGCCGAGCGGGATTTTGTGCTCGCACGCGGGGAGGAAGCCTTCTTCCTGCTGTGGACTGCGAAGGAAAGCTATGTGAAATACCTGGGCACGGGCATCGACGAAACGTTTTCCGCTTTCTGCCTGACCGATGGCGTGGGCATCTCCGGGCAATCCATCGGCGTGACGTTTACGCGGCCGCCCATGCCGGAGGGCTATTATGCCTGCGTGTGTACGGCGGCGGAGCTGCCCGCTTTGCTGCACGTGCGCCCGGCCGATTGCTGCGTGAGGGCGTAAGGG
>CAZJYV010000023.1:0-1267 GCA_964550295.1 uncultured Clostridium sp.
GCATACGCGGCGAACAACCCCGCCGGCCCAAGCCCCGCAACGATAACAGGCTCATCGAGGTTCCTTTCGCCAAAGCGCGGCTCGAACGTCGCGCTTACGGGCGCAGCCTCCGCCTTGCCGGAACGAAGGGCGCGTGCCTCATCTGTCTGCGAAAGGGACAGTTCAAGCGTATACTCGAAACAAATGTCGTTCTTCCTGCGCGCGTCAAGCGAAACGCGTTTCACGCGAAGGGAAGCGATCCCTTCCGGTCGGATATCAAGAGCCCTCGCCGCAAGCGCTTTGAGCGAGGACTCATCCGCCGAGAGCGGAAGCTTCATTCTGTTAATCACAATCGCCATATCAATCAATCACCACGGTGACAAACTGCGCGGAAAGTGTTTTGGACAGCTCAGTCGTCATCGCATCGTTGGGGAGTTCCACATAGATCGGCACCTCGTGTGTGCCGGCCGCATAGTTGGTCAGGTCGATATAAAGCGTAACATCATTGCGCTCCAGCAAATTAACAAGGCTGATCCTACCGGAAATTACGATGTCGGCTGCCTCCGCGCTCAGCGTCGCATTGAGCTTTCTACCGAGGCCGCGCACATCGATTGGCATTTCCATAAAGGATACACTCGCGCTCTTCTCGCGGATTTCGATGTAAAGCTCCACCGTATCCTCGTCGAGCAGGCTCACCCCGTCCGGCACGATCATTGCGAAAGTCTGCCGGAGGTTCTCCTTGGTGCCGGAAATATCAATCGGTTCAAGGGCAATCGAGCTGATCCTGCCAAGCGTTTCGGCGTCACCCACAAGGCGCACGGCGCTGGGCCCGGACACGATCGTGCAGCTCACCAGTTCAAAGTTGGTGGGCAGATTATCTGCGCCGAGCAGTGCGCTGGCCGTATCCACGGGCACTTCCTTCATGTTTTTAACTTCCATAGAGAACGACACGGATGGCACCGCGCCCAAAAACAAATCGCCGGATACCTCGTTGCCGTCCTTGTCGTACAGGGTCAGCAGCACGGAGCGGTTGATGCTTGCCGTGCATCCGGTCAGGTCGATGTCCGCGCCGGCATTCACGACGCTCGCAACATCCTGCGCCGCGCCTTCAATTTCGACCTCATTGCGGGAAATCACCGGCCCGTTTGCCCAAAAGCCGTCCGGCATCGCGCCTGTGAGGTTGATTTCCACCGGAACACGCCGTGTGACGAGAGTGTCCACCTCAATGGTCACCTTGGATGGCGATATGGAAACGACCGTGCCCGTAGCGGACTTGGCGCCCACCGTG
>CAZJYV010000023.1:1277-15843 GCA_964550295.1 uncultured Clostridium sp.
TCAGAATCACCGCAATGATGATGTCCATGCCAGTGGTTGCGGTGATATCGTCCGCATTGAGATCCGCATACTGGGTGAGCTGCGTTTTCACCCGGATCACAGCATCATCAAACTGCTTATTGCCGCAAATAACCAGGTTGCGCGCAAGAAGATCCGCTTCTCCCTCCAGGCTGACGCTGACGTTGGATATCGTTTTCGTCCGCACAGGGTCCTGCATCATGAGCACATAGCCCCATAGCAGCATAGCAAACACGAGGGATACGATCTTGAGCGCGATGCCCTTTGTAAACAGATCCCGGAGACCATTTTTGAGAATGACGGAGAAACTTTGCTTGTTTTTCATTTTTTGTTCCTCCGCTTGAGTATGCCGGGCGCGTTTTCAGCCTTCCTGACAAAAATCGTTTCCAACAGGTTCTTGAGCGCTTTTTGATCGATGTAGCGCACGAGCTTGCCATCCCGCGCAAAAGAGATGACGCCGGTTTCCTCGGAAACGATCAGCGTGACGCTGTCCGACACGGAAGATACGCCCAGCGCCGCGCGATGCCTTGTGCCGAGGTCGCGCGATACGGAAAAGTCCTCGCTCAGCGGAAGGAAGCACGCCGCCGCGACAATGCGGCCGCTGCGGATGATCACCGCTCCATCATGCAGCGGCGTGTTGGGCTCAAAGATGTTCTCGATCAGGGGTGCCGAAATGATCCCTTCGATGCGCGTGCCCGTGGAGATGATATCCCCAAGTCCGGTCTTTTGTTCGATGACGATCAGTGCGCCCACGCGCCGTTTAGAGAGGTTGAGTATCGCTTGCTGAAGTTCGGCGACGATCTGCGTTTCCTCCTGCTGGAGATCGTTAAACAGGTTCTTGTAGAACAGCTCGCCGCGGCCGATATGTTCGAGCGCACGCCGAAGCTCCGGCTGAAAGAGCACGACCGCAACGATGATGCCCGATGCAACGACGGAGTTCAACAGCCAGCTTACCGTCTGCAGCTGCAGCGTATCGCTCAGGATCGCCGCGATGAAGAGGATGCCGATGCCCTTGAGCACCTGATACGCGCGCGTTTCCTTCGTGAGCACGATCAGACGATACAAGAATATCGCAATAATCAGGATATCCACCGCATCGGCAACGCGGAACTGCGACAGTCCGCTCGTAATCGCCTTGACGAGTTCGTCGTATGACAAAGCGGCGTTCTCCTTTCGTTTTTTCGTGATGCTGATATCGATTATACAGGAATCGATGGATTTATAGAATGGATTCGTCCGCTCGTTAACCGAAAGTTTACCTGTTGCCCTTTTCGCCCCGGCTGCTGTTTTCAGCGAAGTCCATCCGCTTGAGCCGTTTTTCGAGCGTTTCAATTTTCATTGCAAAGTCTTCAACTTTGTTTGCTATCTCACAAAGGTCGGGATCGCTGAACGCTCCGGCTGTTTCGAGTGATTTATCCGTTTCGATAGCGAGTTCATCCTCCCTAAGCATCATTTCAATTTTCAGTTTTTCGATCAGCTCATGTGTGATTTCATTGTATTCATTACAATCCACTACATATCCTCCGGTATCCGGCAGCAACTCAATATATATGAGTATATATTTTATTTATTTTAACACACATTTTTAGGGATGGGAATATTCAGGTGACAAGATTTTATTGATGCAATCCGTCTTCCATGATAGTATAATGCAAAATCACATTGCTGGAGTTTTTTCGCCATGATGGTTATCGACCGTTTTGAAGGGGAAACCGCTATTTGCGAGTGCGACGGCAAAATGCTTACGATCGCACGTTTAGCCCTGCCCGCGCAGGCGGCGGAGGGCGATATGATCGCCATGCTGGAAGACGGAACATACGTCCTCGACGCGGCGGCGACCGCAAACCGGCATTCGTCCCTGAAAGCCAGGTTCGCAGCGCTCACATCGCGCCGACGCGTGCGATAACGCACAAAACAAACACCGCTACAGGCAGTAGCGCAAGAAAAAGAGACGCCATAACGGCAAGCGCGTTTTTATTTTTTATGCAGAACGCCGTATAGAACAAGCAATACGCGCAGCTTGCCAGCGTAAAGCACGCAATCAGTGCCATATCAACCTTTGCTCTCCGTAATCATCGTGTTCTCCGGTTTAACTTTAACGTGAAATTGAACGTTCATTTTTTTATATTGTTCTTTCCAGTTATCATCCTCCCATGCCCGGGTGCTGGTATACTGCGTTGATGCGCTGCACCCCAGACCGAGCACATCCGACCCCATATCGCGGCAAATCAAAAATACGCGCGCCAATTCAGCCTCAAGATACGCCTCAAATTCCCGTTTCAGCGTGCTTTCCCACACATCGACGACCGTTCCGGCGGTATCCGACTCAACTCGGCAGGTCAGCACAATCGAAATTTCCGCCATTGGAACCTCTCCGATCTCCACTTTGACCCCCGTTTTTTTGGAAGCACCCAGCAAAAAGGCATATTGCGACTCCTCGTTTTTATAAAACACAGGTCCTGATTTGAACTGTCCGCTTGCCATGAGCAACAGCTGCGCGTCGTTTCCGTTCAGGATACCGACCAATGTTTCTCCGTTGAATATCGCGCAGCCCCAGGGATATGCGCTCAGCCCGCTGTCTCTGTTAACACCTGCGGTCGTGCCGGAGCCTGTGCCGCTTTGTTCATCCTGCTGACCGGCCGCTCCCTGAGAATCGATGCCGGTATACGTTTTGTTCGATGTATCCAGACTGCCCGCAGGCAGCATCACGTCAAACCTGCCGCCCGAAATCGCTTCCCTGTACAGGGAGAGGTTTGTGATGGGTATGAACCCCGAATATTCGTTGTTTTTATAAAGTCCGATCTGCCGCTTTGCCACGCTGGGCTCCGTTGGGGAGTTCAGCCCTTTGAAATACTCGTTGGCACTGACGAGCGTGATAAAAAGCTTGACGGAGCGCCGGATGCCAATCTCGTTGAGAGATACGTTCAGAAAATCGTTCATCAGCTGTGTTTTTGCGACATCCTGGGAAAAAGCGATGTAATTCGTCCGCATGAAATTCAGCCGATCGGCGATCGTCAGTTCGGCGATCGTGATTGCCTCAAACAGGCTGTCTCCCTCTGCGGCCAGTACCATTTCGCCCTGGCCAGTTCCGGACTGCTGCGAGGAGCTTTCAAGTTGAATTAAAAACGACACGTAATATTTTTTCGTCATGCCGACATCCACCCCGATGGACAGAACATAGCTGTATTCGTCCAAAGGCGTTCCATCCAGACACCCCGCCGCAAAACCCGCCGTCGCCGCCAGAAGCAGCACGGCGGAAAGCAACATCCTAAGCCGCCTCATGAACGGAACCCCCTTTCCGCTTTGCCTTGATCAGTGCGATAACTGCAAGGAGCGCAAATGGCGCGAGCGCGATCCAGGCATAGTTTTTGATGCCCGCGACAACCGCATGAACGCCCCAGTTATCCTGTAGGTGTTCAAACAGGAGAAGGCTCGCGATCGTCGCGCTGATGGAGGCGGCAGCCGGGCGCACATCGTAAACCGTAAACACTTTTGTGAATATGGCGGAAGCGGAAAATATAAAATAAGCGGCGCTCACGATTGCCCCGATCAGCAAAATCAGCACGCTCAACAGATCAGCGCGATAAGCGTCCGTTTCTATCGACAGGATCATATCGATCCTGAACAGCGGAATAGTCAGATTTTCAAGCTCTTTATAAGTAAAAGCCATGCCGACGCACAGCTGGATCAGCGCCACCATGACGACCGCGGCCATCGCGCCCCTGACGCCAGCCTGCCTTACATTTTTCATCCCCTGCAGCGCGGGGGCGGCGCAGAGCAGCGCCAGCAGCGGTGGAAAGGCAAAGGTCATGCTTTTTAGGGACAACAGCGCTATGCCGCCCACCTGATCGGCTGGGAATGGTGCGAGGCGATACAGCCGATATCCGTCCATGGCGACCGCAAGCTGCACCAGAACGACGATTCCGATGAAAAGGGCGAGAATCTTTGCCGTCCGCGAAATACATTCGAGACCCTGCATGGCAAAAAACGCAACCGCTACAATCACCCACATCAGGATCGGCGAGTAGTGTGACGTTATAAATATTACGCTGTGGATGACGGTCGTGAATCGTTCGAGCATCGCCCATGCAGCAAAGACATAAAATGCGATGATCAAAATGCCCGATATGTATTTGCCAAATGTTCCGAACGTGCGCTCGCACAGATCAAAAAAGCTGGACGCTTGCATTTTGGCCATTGCCCTGTGAACCAGAAGAAACAATACGAGCGAGAGCAGAACCGCTGCCGGCAAAGCGATATAGGTCGCGTTTCCGTTTGTATAAGCGCTCATTTCGTCCAGCGTAAAAACCACGCTCATCACAACCGCCAAAGCTGTGAGGCCCATGCTTTCCTGCTTGCCGATCCTGCCCTGCGCCAAATGCACGCTCAATCCTCCTGCGTATTGATAATGTCGTTCGCCGACTTTTGCATGTTCAGCTTGCCGCGGAGAATCATTGGCCTTCCGGAAACCGCTTTGGGCGAAAACGGAGCGAGGAACGGCACGCCGTAGGATTTCAACGAAGCGACCCATCCGAGCGCGATAACGATGCTGCATGCAATGCCCAACAGTCCGGCAAGCCATGCGGACATGACGAGCGCAACCCGAAAAACAGCCGAAGAGACCTGCGTTGAATAATCCGGTATGCAAAAATTGCCCAGACCCGTCAGTGCGACGACGATCAGAACCACCGAGCTTGCAAGGTTTGCCGCCACCGCAGCTTGACCCAGAATCAGGCCACCGATGATGCCAAGCGCCTGCCCGATATTACCCGGCACGCGAAGCCCCGCCTCCCGGATCAGCTGAAATACCAGCAGCAGGAAGAGCATTTCCGCCCCGATCGGCGCGGAAACCATCTTGCGGGACGCCGCAATGGTTGTGAGCACCTCGGAGGACAGCATCCCCTGATGAAAAAGCGTCAGCGCAAGCACATACGCCGGCAAAACGATCGATAGCGCCGCGCCGATGTAACGTACCACACGGGTGATCGTGCCGGGAATCCTGCGAAGATTGCTGTCCTCAGGCGTGGACATGAGCGTGAAAAAAGTCGCGGGCATGACGTTGGCATAGGGGTTGCCCTCAAGCAGCACGGCTACATGTCCCTGCATGATCATATAGGCTGTTCTGTCGGGCCGCTCCGTGGAAAGAAGCTGCGGAAACGGGGAAAGCTGCCTTGTTTCGGTCAACTGCTCAATCGCGCCGGCGCTTGTAATCACCCGGGTTTCGATTTGGGCGAGCCTGCGCTTCACCTCCTCTACCAGCGTTTCGTTTGCTACGCCGTCTCGGTAAACGACGGCAATCTTAATGCCGTTGTCCGCGCCGGAGGAGCGGATCTGCACCACGAGATCGTCGGTTCTGATAATCCTTCTGATGAGCGTGATGTTTGAGCGAAGGCTTTCCACGAACGCTTCCTGGGGGCCGCGCACCACCTTTTCGGTATCGGGCTTATCCACACCCCTATGTTCGTAACTGCGCGTGTCCATGACGATGGCGCGGCTTTCCCCTTCGGTAAAAACGCAGGTAAGGCCATCGAGTATATTCGAACAGACGGCAGCCATTTTATCCTCGACCACGGACTCGCTCATCGTAAACACGTTTTCCATCATGAACGAAAGGATATCGTCCTGCGCGTCGTCAAGACTGCCCTGCCGCATGGCCTCGCGCAGAATGAACTCACCGATCCTTTTGCCGTCCGCCATGCCCGTCATATAAACCGCAAGCGCGTTGAGCCGGCCGCCGATACGGAATTTTCGAAAAATCACATCGGGGTTGATGTCCGCCCGCAGCTTGACCCTCAGGTATTTTTCATTGCCTCCAATCGTATCGAAAACGCGGTACTCCCCCTGCGCACCCTTCGTGCTCGGCGCTTCGTGAACTTTCGTGAAAAAGCTGGGTTCGCCATGCTCCGTTTCGAGCAGCTCAAACTCATCCGTTTGGATCCCAAATTTAAACATGGCGTTCAACCGGCTTAACAAGGACATAAAAAGGCTCCTCTCGAATTTAATATCGGCGGGAGGAGCCTTATTTATCCATCACTGATTTTCCGCAGTGCACGTCATATATGATCTGTCCGACTACTTTGCGTGCCTATAGGAATCACCGGGATCGAGCGGAATACCCTTCGCTTCAAACATCTGGCTGACCGTCACAAGTTTGAAGCCTTTTTCCAACAGCTGCGGAACGATCTGCTCGAACGCGTCCGCCGTATCCGGGCGAACGTCGTGCATAAGGATGATATCCCCATCCTCGCAGTTGAGCGCGGCGGCAACGGTGCTGTCCGTGTCGTGTGTGGACCAGTCGAGCGTATCGATATCCCACAGGATGAGGGGGTAAAGAATGGTCTGATACACAGCGCTATCCCGCGCACCGTACGGCGGGCGAACGAGCGTCGGCGATACGTCGGTCAACTCTTTAACCATCTCGTTGACATCCTCCACCTCGGCAAGCATCTCCTCAGGGGAAAGCTTGGTCAGGTTTTTATGATGGTATGTATGGTTGCCGATTTCGCAGCCCAGCTTCGCTGCGCGCGCGACAAAACCGGGAAACTTAACGACCTGAATCCCCAGCACGAAAAAAGTGACGTGAACCCCGTCCGATGCGTACTGCTCCACAACGTCAAGGATGCGGTTGGTTACGCCCGCGTAAGGCCCGTCGTCAAACGTGATGGCGACAAGCTTGTCGTCCGGACCGTAAAGGTCTGATGTCGCAATCGGATCGTCCGCGGCAACGGTTGGCTCTGCGCCTGTAGGTACAACCGGCGTTTGCGTCGCAACCGGCGTCAGAAGCGGCGTCGGCTCGATCGAAGGCGTAACGACAATATTGACCACTTCTGTTGAATCAGGAGAAAAAACCGAGATTGCCGCAGATAAATCGTCGCAGGCCGCCATCGTCCACGCGGCGAAGAGCGTAAGAAAAGCCAGAAAGCATCTTTTTTTCAACATATATCCCCACCACGCGGCAAAAATTACCACGAACTTTCCGATGTTCATACTGTACCTTTTCGAAACGGGCAAGTCAAGCGCCGAACGGTTCGTTTACACTTCCTTCACGAATCCCAAACCTTGTCAATAACGGCGTTTTGCCCTATAATCATTAATTGATCAAATACGGGAGAACGGATTTGAAAACAAGCGATTTTTATTATGACCTTCCCCCTGCGCTCATCGCGCAGACCCCCATAGCGAACCGCAGCGATTCGCGTTTGCTCGTATACGACAGGCAATCGAAATCGATGAGCGACGAGGTGTTCACCGATATTCTGCAGCATCTTCGCCCGGGCGACGTGCTCGTGCGGAACACGACCCGCGTGATTCCCGCGCGGCTTCATGCCGTACGCAAGGACACGGGCGGCGCGATGGAGTTCCTTTTGCTGCGCCGCCTCGACGACCATCGTTGGGAAACGCTTGTTAAACCCGGCAGGCGCGCAAAGGAAGGTTTGGTTTACCGCATCAGCGACGAACTCAGCGCACGCGTGATGGAACCGACGCAAGCCGGCGGGCGCCTCGTTTATCTTGAATATGAAGGCGTATTCGAGGAAGTGCTCGACCGTGCGGGCGAAATGCCGCTGCCCCCTTACATCACCGAGCGGCTTGCCGACCGCACGCGTTACCAGACGGTTTACGCACAGGAAACCGGCTCCGCAGCCGCACCCACCGCGGGACTCCATTTTACGCGGGAGCTGCTTGAAAAAGTCGGCGGCATGGGTGTGGATATCGCAGATGTGCTGCTGCATGTCGGCCTTGGCACGTTCCGTCCCGTCAGCGCCGAAACCGTTGAGGCGCACCGGATGCACAGCGAATACTACGAAGTGAGCGAAGAAGCCGCGGCGCGCATCAACGCGGCGCGCGCGCGAGGCGGAAGGATCATCTGTGTGGGAACGACCTCCTGCCGCACGCTGGAAAGCGTGACGGACGAAGCGGGCATCGTTCATGTAAAAACCGGCTGGACGGATATCTTCATCACGCCGGGATACCGCTTCCGCGCGGCGGACGCGCTCATCACAAACTTTCACCTGCCGGAATCGACACTGCTGATGCTCGTAAGCGCACTTTGTTCGCGCGAGGAGATGCTGGCCTGCTACGAACACGCCGTAAAGGAACAATACCGGTTTTTCAGCTTCGGCGACGCGATGCTGATCGTATAATGGAGTTTAAATATGAAAGATTTCAGCTTTGAAGTGCTGCATACCTGCGCCCAGTCGGGCGCGCGTCTGGGCCGCTTGCACACGCCGCACGGCGATATCGATACGCCCTGTTACATGCCCGTGGGTACGCAGGCGACCGTCAAGGCGATGCGGCCGGACGAGCTGGCGGCAACCGGTTCGCAGATCTGCCTCGCCAACACCTATCATTTGTATGAGCGCCCGGGTCATGAACTTGTTCGCGAGGCGGGCGGGCTGCATGCCTTCATGCGCTGGGACAAGCCTATCCTCACAGACAGCGGAGGATTTCAAGTCTTTAGCCTTGCCGTTGCCAACAAGATCCGCGAGGACGGGGTGGAGTTCCGCTCCCTGATTGACGGAAGAAAGCATTTCTTCACGCCCGAAAGCGTGATGACGGTTGAGGAGGCGTTGGGCGCTGATATCGCCATGGCTTTTGATGAATGCGCACCCTGGCCGAGCGATGAAACCTATACGCGGGCTGCGATGATGCGCACGCACCGCTGGGCGCAGCGCTGCAAGGCGGCGCACACGCGCGCGGATCAGGCGCTGTTCGGCATCGTGCAGGGCGGCACGTTCCGCAACCTGCGCATCGAAAGCGCAAAGGCTTTATCCGACATGGACTTCCCCGGCTACGGCATCGGCGGTTTGAGCGTTGGCGAACCCAAGCCGCTGATGTACGAGATGCTTGAAGACATGATGCCTTACATGCCCAAGAAAAAGCCGCGCTACCTGATGGGTGTCGGCAGTCCGGACTGCCTTGTGGAAGGTGCAGCCCGCGGGATCGACATGTTCGACTGTGTGCTGCAGACCCGCATCGCGAGGAACGGCCTCGCCCTAACTTCATACGGCAAGAAAATGCTGCGAAACGCAACCTTTGAGCACGACTTTACCCCGATCGAGGAAGGGTGCGATTGCTACGCCTGCCAAAACGGGTTCACCCGTGCGTATATCCGCCACCTTGTCAAGTGCAAGGAAATCCTTTCCGCGCAGCTTATCACCGCGCACAACATCCGTTTTTCCCAACGGCTGATGGCGGGCGTGCGCCAGGCGATCGCCGAGGACAGGCTGCTTGATTTCCGCAGGCAATGCGTTGAGATGGGTATGTTTAATTGATGAAAACGCTTCTGCTCGAAAACATGCGGGAAGCCGATACGCAGGCGTTGGGGCATAAGCTCGCGGCCGCGCTTTTCGACGGCGCGTTCATCGCGCTTTACGGCGACCTCGGCGCGGGCAAAACCACCCTCGCGCGCTCCGTCGCAGAAGGTCTTGGGATCGCCGGCATCATCAGCCCCACGTTCACCATCGTGCGCGAGTATGAGGGTACGCTTCCGTTTGCGCATTTCGACGCATACCGGCTAGGCTCCGCGCAGGAACTGCACGATATCGGCTTTGATGATTACCTTGCGCGCGGCGGCGTCATCCTCATGGAATGGTGCGAAAACGTCGCGGAGGCTTTGCCGGCCGGTCGGCTTGAAATGCGCATCTCCGGCGATGGAGACGCGCCGCGCACGATTGAAATCGGGGCGACCGACCCGTGCCACGAAGCGTTGCTGGAGGCGCTGCAATGAACATACTGGCTCTTTCAACCTCAGGCCGCGCGGCGTCAGCCGCCCTGATACGGGATGGCATCTCCCTCACTCGCGCCGTGTGCGACAACGGGCATACTCATTCGGAAACGATCATGCCGCTGGTCGATTCGCTGTTCGCTTCCAACGCGCCTTTTTCGTTTGGTGAAACAGACGCGTTCGCGGCGGATATCGGTCCCGGCTCGTTCACGGGGGTGCGCATAGGCGTATGTATTGCCAACGCGTTCGCGGCGGCAACGGGCAAACCAGTCGTCGGCATCGGTGCGCTTGAGGCGCTCGCGCGCGCTGCGTCCCAAACGGAAACGGTCTGCACGCTCATCGACGCACGGCACGACAATTGCTACGCGGCGGTTTATCGCGGCGGTGAGGTCCGGATGCTTCCCACAGCTGTGACGATACAGGAACTGCCCGCGCTTGTGCCCCCAAATGCCCTGTTTACAGGCGACGGAGCGGCGGTTTACCGCGCGTATCTATCCGCGGCGTTCCCGGAAGCGCGCTTTGCGGATGCCTCGCTGCATATGCTGTGCGCAGATATGCTCGCCCTTCCTTCTTATGAAAAATTATCTCAAGGCTATTGCGGAAAAGAAGTCCTGCCCCTGTACCTTCGCGCCTCGCAGGCGGAACGCTTGTACAAGGAGAAATAATCATGAACCGCGACATCGTAAGACCCATGCGGGAAGGCGACGTAGACCGGATAGCGGAGCTGGAGAAAATCTGCTTCCGCACGCCTTGGTCACGGAACGCCATCGCGGACGAGCTAAAAAACAAGGCAGCCCATTATCTCATCTGCGAGCGGGACGGGGTTTTGATCGCCTACGCGGGGATGTGGCTGATCTTCGATGAAGCACACATCACGAACGTCGCCGTCGCGCCGGAATACAGGGGGCAGGGTCTCGGAAAACGCATGATGCTCTGCATGATGCGCTCTGCCGTTGTTCACGGAGCGACCAACATGACCCTTGAGGTGAGAGAGCATAACCTAGTGGCGCAGTCGCTCTACAGCTCGCTCGATTTCGACAAGGCAGGCGAACGCAAAGGCTACTATTTCGACACGGGCGAAAGCGCCTATATCATGTGGAACAAAAACATCGGCTTGACACTTAAAAAACAACATGCTAGCATCTGAATCAACCAGTAATTGTAAAGGAGAACAGAAATGAAGCAAATCATCAACTGCGATCAGGCTCCCGCGGCGATGGGTCCATATAACCATGCCGTCGCTATAGAAGGAATGGTCTTTACATCCGGCCTTGTCGGCGTCGATTCCGCAACCGGCAAGTTTGCTGAGGGCGTAGAGGCGCAGGCAACCCAGGCGTTCATCAATGTAAAAAACGTGCTCGCGACCTGCGGCTGCACGCTTGCGGATGTTGTGAAGGCCACGTTGTTCGTGACCGATCTCGCTGATTTTGCCAAAGTCAATGCCATCTATCGGACATTTTTCGGGCCGGACTTCCCCGCCCGCTCCTGCGTGCAGGTGGCGGCGCTGCCGGGCGGCGCTCTTGTGGAGTGCGAGTGCATCGCCGTCAAAAGCACCGGCAAAACCTGCTGCTGCGATTAATATATGAAAACGCGCGGGCTGACAACAGAACCCGCGTTCAACGACAGGCCGATGGTCGTCTTAGCCGCCGGTCTCGCATCAGGCATCATACTCGCAAGATATACGGGAGGCACGCGCGCGCTTTACGCTGTGTGCCTCCTGCTTGTGATGTGCGCCGCGTCCATCCCGCTCAAAAAGCGGTTGCCGGTTGTTTTTTTCGCGGCGGCAGCGCTCGGCTTCGCGCGGATGCTGCCTTATCTGCTGCCGCAGACGGAATCTCTCCACGCAGGGACGGTTTACGCGCTCGCCAACGCGGGCTTTCATGTGCCGGATGCCGTGCGGAGATTGAGCGAGTCAATTCTTTCGCGCTGTGACGCGATTTTTTACGAAGCGTCGCCCCTTGTGCGCGCGATCGTACTCGGGGATACCTCCGGCCTTTCCTATTTTGACAACGAGGCATTCCGCGCGGCGGGCGTTTCGCATATCCTCGCGCTCTCCGGCCTCAACGCAAGCATACTCGCGGAAATTCTTGCCTTTTTCATCCCGAAGCGGCGTCCCGGTCTGCGTTTTGCTTCCATCGCAGCCTTTTTGCTTCTTTATTTAATGCTTTCCGCCTTTCCTGCATCGCTCGTGCGCGCGTGCGTCATGACGCTGTGCATGCACGCGGCGCCCCTGTTCAAACGAAAAAACGATCCGCTCTCCTCGTTGGCGCTCTCTTTTGTTCTCATCGTGCTGCCGGTTCCGTTCTCCTTGTTTTCGGCGGGATTCATGCTGTCTTTTTCCGCCACAGCGGGGGTTTTGATGCTCTACCCGCCCATCCTCGCACGCCTTTCAAACATGCCGAAAGCGCTTGCGGCGGACGTTTCGCTCACCCTCTCGGCAACGCTGGGAACCTTGCCTTTCACGCTGCTTTTGTTCAAAAGGCTGCCTCTCTATTCGCTCGTTGCAAACATCGTTATCGTGCCGCTCGTCACGCTTTCTCTGCCGCTGGCGATCGTTGCGCTGCTCGCGAGTGCGCTTTGGCTGCCCCTCGGTTTCGTCCTCGCCTTCCCTGTACGGCTGCTCACAGATGCGGCGGATTACTTTTCCAAAGCATTCGCCTCCCTGCCGTTCAGCGTGCTCCGGTTTGACAGCCCGTGTTCGCTTGCCTGCGTTCTGTACGCAGCCGCGCTCGTCTTTGCTTCGAAATACTGCCTGCTGTCCGACCGGAAACGTTATACCATATCCGCCTTGCTGTTTGCTGCAAGCGCGCTCGCGCTGATTTTTCTGTAACGCTTGCGGCGCGCCGCCGCGCCGGCTTATAATCAACGCATGGACTATAAAGATTTTTTTAAGGCGATCCAGAATGACGCGGTTTCCGGCGCGTACCTCCTGCATGGCGCGGAGGAGTACGTCAAGGAAAGTGCGCTCTCAAAGTTGATTGCAAACGTGGACGCTTCCGTCCGCGATATGAATGTGGATCATCTTTTTGCGGCCGGCGCAAAGGAAATCATCCTTGCGTGCGAAACGCTGCCCTTCCTTGCAAACAGGCGCGTCGTCGTGGTGCGCGCGCTTCCCAAGGAAGCCGACGCGGAGGAGCTGAAGGCTTACATCGACAACGTGCCGCCGCAGACCGTCCTCATCTTTTTTATTCGCGGGGCTGCAGACAGGCGCCTTGCCTTCGTGAAAGCGATCGAGGCGGCAAATCGCGCGATTGTGTTTGCCACGCTGAGCGAGTATGACGCCGCCCGCTGGATACGCCAGCGGGCGAACGCGTGCGGCGTGACCATCTCCGAGCAGGACGCAGATTTTTTCGTTTCCCTAGTGGGTACGGACTGCGCCAATTTGAATAACGAATTTCAAAAAGCAGCCGCCTATGCGGGCGACGGAAATGCGGTCACGAAACCGATCATCTCCAAAGTGGTGACGCGCGACCTTGAGTTTGTGGTATTCGCAGTTCTTGACGATGTGCTGTCCGGCAGAACGAGGGACGGCTTCGCAGCTATGCGCGGTCTTGTGCGGGACGGTGAGCAGCCTATAGAGATCGCTGCCCGCATCGGTGAGAAAGCGCGGTTGATTTTACAGGCAAGGCGGCTGATCGAGAAGAAAAAGCCCAAGGATGCCGTCATCGCCGGACTCGGGGTGAGCAGCGGCTACGCTTACCGCGTCTACGAGGCTGCGCGATTGATGAGCCCCACACGTACGGAGCCGCTTGACCACTGCGCCAAGGCCTTATGCGACGTGGCGCTTTTGCAGCTCACCGGGCGCGCCAAAGCGCTTGACGCGCTGGAGCAGGCGCTGTTAATCCTTGCCTGCTGAATCCTGCGCCGCCTTGATCTCATAAATTCTAGAACCGTAATCCCCCAGAACCCGTATTTGATCGTTATAGCCCGTGCCGCCGAACTGCTGAACAAGGTGCAGCCCGGCGCGGTTGAGCATATCCCCTCCCGCAGCATAGCTTTCCGGTGTCATCGGGAACAGATATCTGGATGACAGCATTGCCATCGCCGCACCTTCTCCGTTGAGTTTGACGGGCAGCGCGTGTTTGGCGAGGCTGCCGAACGCGCTTACGGCGATATATTGCCCCCGCCCGACGACCGTATAATCGAGCGCGTCATCCAACCCGCGCATAGGCAAAATATCCCTCGTGTGCGCAGACTGCGCCGTTTGCTGGAAGAACATCGCCACCGCCTCGCGCCGGTCGGACGAAACGCACATCCACACGCGCCTGCCGCCTTCGCCCGGCAGATGCACCCTGTAAAAGTCACCGAACTGCAAGACGCGCCTGTGCGCCTTATACCATTCGACCTGCGCGCGGATGCATTTACGGTCGAAGCTCGTCAGTTCCGTCATATCCATTTCGTAACCCAGCAGACCGAACGCCGCCACGTTGAAGCGCGTTTCGATCTGCGTGCGGCGCAGCGTGCTCTGGCTGGGCGAGGCTGAAACATGCGACCCCATCACGCCCAACGGATAGCCGTAGCTCGTTCCCTCCTGAATCTCCACGCGGCAGAACGCGTCCGTATTGTCGCTCGTCCAGATCTGCGGCATATAGCAGAGCATACCGAGGTCAAATCGGTTGCCCCCGCTCGCACAGGACTCGAATAGGATGTGCGGAAAGCGTGTCGTCAGAATTTCTAGAACCTGATAAAGGCCGAGCATATAGCGGTGCGCAAATTCTCCCTGCCGCTGAGGCGGAAGCGAGGGTGTATACGCATCCGAAAAGTTGCGATTGTAATCCCACTTGACGTAGGCGATATCCGCGCTTGAGAAGATGCGCGTCATGG
>CAZJYV010000024.1:0-15514 GCA_964550295.1 uncultured Clostridium sp.
CAGCACCTTGGAAAGGCCCTGCTGGATATGATAGCCGATCATACCCTGGCTCATCGCGCCGCACACGTCGAAAGGCATGGCGGGCGTGGAGTCGCTGTCGGACATTTCATTTTGCAGCACGATGCGGCCGACCTGCGGGCCGTTGCCGTGCGCGATGGTCACATTATAGCCTTTTTCAATCATGTCCGCAATATACGCGCTGGTCTGCTCAACGACCAAAAGCTGTTCTTCTGCGGTTGCGGGTTTGCTTGCCTCCTGCAGGGCATTGCCTCCAAGGGCAACAACGATCTTTTCCATCCGATTTCTCCTTTTGAATATTGCCTTGCATACTTTAATGACGTATGCAGGTCATACATGACTAGTATATCCAGAGGTCGGCGGCCTGTCAACGAAAAGTATCGATACTTGATTTCTTTTCAGCTATTTGCGCGCAACCAAAAATCGCACAAAAGGGCCGCGCCGATGCAGACGGAGCAGCCCTTCTTCTCTTATTTTCTTATGGTTTGACGCTCAGGCTTTTCCTTCAAAAAAGCGGCTGTCCTTCAAAAGAACGTCGTGCGCGCCGCCCTCGGCAATGCTTGCGGAGGAAACCAGCGTCAGCCGCGCCTTTTCGCGCAGTTCGGGGATTGTGAGCGCGCCACAGTTGCACATGGTAGAGCGCACTTTGGAAAGCGTTGTTTCCACGTTGTTATGCAAGCTTCCGGCATAGGGCACGTAGGAATCAACGCCCTCCTCGAAGGAAAGCTTCTCGTCCCCGCCGCTGTCGTAGCGCTGCCAATTCCGTGCGCGCGCGCTTCCCTCGCCCCAATACTCCTTCATATAATTTCCGTTGATGAGCACCTTGCTCGTGGGGCTTTCGTCCATGCGGGCGAAATAGCGGCCCAACATGCAAAAATCCGCGCCCATCGCAAGCGCGAGCGTGATATGGTAATCCATCACGATGCCGCCGTCCGAGCAGATGGGGATATAAACGCCCTTTTCCTGAAAATACTCATCCCGCGCCCGGACAACCTCCTGCACGGCGGTCGCCTGACCGCGGCCGATGCCCTTGGTTTCCCGCGTGATGCAGATAGAGCCTCCGCCGATGCCGACCTTGACGAAATCCGCCCCCGCATCCGCGAGAAAACGGAAACCCTCGCGATCCACCACGTTGCCCGCGCCGACCTTGACCGCCTCGCCGTAGCGGCTGCGGATGAAGGAAAGCGCCCTTTCCTGCCATTGGGTAAATCCTTCGGAGGAATCGATGCACAGTATGTCCGCGCCTGCCTCGACAAGGGCAGGCACGCGCTGTTCATAATCGCGCGTGTTCACGCCCGCGCCAACCGTGTAACGCTTGTTCGCATCGAGCAGCTCGTTGGGGTTTTCCTTATGCGTGTCGTAATCCTTGCGGAACACAAACGCAACCATGTTGCCATCCCTCGTGATCACGGGCAGCGCGTTAAGCTTATGCGCCCAGATGATATCGTTTGCTTCCTTGAGCGTTACGCCCTCGTAAGCAAAAACCAGCTGTTCCATGGGCGTCATGAACGTTTTGACCTTTGCGCCTGGCTCCATGCGGCTGGGGCGGTAATCGCGGCTCGTCACCATGCCAAGCAGCTTGCCGTTGGGATTGCCGTCCTGCGTCACGGCAACGGTTGAATGACCCGTTTTTTGTTTGAGCTCCATCACATCGCGCATGGTTGCCTCGGGCGTTACGTTGCAGTCGCTGCTGGCAAAGCCCGACTTGTGCTTTTTCACGCGGCGCACCATCTCCGCCTGGCTCTCGATGGACTGCGAAACAAAAATAAAGGAAATGCCCCCCTCCCGCGCGAGAGCCACGGCGAGTTTTTCGCCCGAAACAGCCTGCATCACCGCGGACACAAGCGGGATATTCATCGAAAGCGGAGGTTCCTCTCCGCGCCGGAATTTGCACACGGGGGTTTTAAGCGACGTATTCGCAGGCGTACACTGTGCGCTCGAATAGCCGGGCACAAGCAGGTACTCCGCGAAGGTATGCGAGGGTTCGTCGAAATAATAGGCCATGGGATTTCCTTTCGCGCCTGTTTCGGATGTTTTTTCTTATGATAATAGAAACCGGCCGCGTGTGCAAGCCGGTTTTCCCAGGAATGGCGGGGCTGCCCGGTTTCCCGCGCGAAAGCTGCCTTCCCGATCTGTCAGTTGTTCGCCAGGATGACTTCCTCAATGACGTCGGCGACATGTTCGCACGCATCAAAGCAGCTTTCAAAGCAATCGTAGATATTCTTCCAGACCACGATGCTCAACGTGTCCTCGGTGGAAGAAAACAGCAGTTTGACGGCGTCATAATGCAGCGTGTCACCTTCGGACTCCAGCGTGTTGACAAAGATGATTTTTTCCTTGATGGTTTTTGATTTTTTAAAATTGCAGAACTCATGAACCACTTCGTTGAGCACGCCGCAGCAGCAGGCAAGATGCTCCGAAAAGCGCGCCGTGTCAGGGCGCAGGGTGGTAACACGGAACATATTCAACAACCGCATCACCTCATCGATGCCGTCCACGACGTTATCCAGCTCGTTTTGCAGCGTGGAGATATCCGAGCGCTCGATGGGGGGCAGAAACTCCCGCGCGAGATGCTCCAGCGCGGTGTGCTTGAGCATGTCCGCTTCGTGCTCGATTTGATGGATGTCATTCATGTACTGGGCGACCGCTTCGGGTTTGAAGTCCTTTACCGCTTCGTTCAGCAACGCGGCGGCCCGGCAGGCGCATTCCGCGCTGGCTGCGAAACCGGAAAAATAATTGTAATGTCCTTTGTTTGCCATATCGATCTCTCCTTAATCAGAATATCATGATAAAAATCTTTGCCATGCCAAAGCCGAGCAACCCGCATCCCGGAAACGTTAAAAGCCAGGTCAGCACCATATCGTTCACAACCGACCAGTTGACCGCCTTGAGGCGCTTTGCCGCGCCGACGCCCATGATCGCCGTGGTTTTCGTGTGCGTCGTACTCACGGGGATACCCGTGACCGAGGAAAGCAGCAGGCAGCCCGCGGCCGCGATGTCCGCCGAAAAACCCTGATAGGTGCAGAGTTTGACCATATCCATACCCACGGATTTGATGATGCGGTAACCACCGATCGATGTGCCAAGACCCATCACCAGCGAGCAAAGGATCATCAACCACAGCGGGATGGTAAAGGCAGTTACGTCCGCCTTGCCGCTGACGAGGAAAATGCCCAGCAGGAACACGCTCATAAACTTCTGCCCATCCTGCGCGCCGTGCATGAAAGCCATCGACGCCGCGCCGAATATCTGCGCACCCTTGAACACGCCCGCGGTTTTACGGCGGTCCGCTTTGCGGAAGATCGCCTCCGTCATTTTGGTCGCCAGGAAGCCCATAACAAAACCGAGCCCCGTGGACAGCGCAAGGCCGTAGAGCACCTTGACCCATTCCGACCAGTTGATGCCCGACAGGTTGCCCTGCAGAGCGATTGCTGCGCCTGAAAGGCCCGCAATCAGCGCGTGGCTTTCGCTCGTGGGTATGCCGAACTTCCACGCGGCGATCGCCCAAAGCACGATGGCGAACAGCGCTGCGCAAAGGGCGACGACCGCGTCGTTCGCGTTGCCTGCGAAATCCACCATGTTGAAGATCGTCATCACGACCTTGGTGTTAACCAAAGTCATGATCAACACGCCCAGAAAATTGAACAGCGCGGCCATCAAAATCGCCCATTTCGCTCCCATGGCTCTTGTGGAAACGCACGTGGCAATTGCGTTTGGCGCGTCCGTCCATCCGTTGACAAGGATCACCGCAAGCGTCAGAACAACTGTCACCAGCATCAGGGGATTTTGCAGGATCAGCGTTATAAAATCGAAAAAGTTGATGTACATGTATCCTCCGTCGTCCGCGGCGTGCGAGGGTGATGCGGCAGCATCCCGCTCAAGCCAAACTGTGCCGATTCAGCAAATGTCCCAAGCGAAGCGCATCCCGAACCTACACTTATGATTATAAACCATATTTTGCGCACAATAAATCGAAATTTTGCGTTATGACGGCGACACAAAATAAAACGATTTTGTAAAAACATCCCGCTATTCAAGGAAAACGCCCGTTTCCCTGCGCAAATTATCCGTAAAATTCCGTTAAAATTCACGCAAAATCACGCAAACAACGGGTCTCACGCGGCATTAAAAGGGGCGAATCCACGATTCGCCCCCTGAAACGCAGCCGTTTCCGGACTTATTCCACCGCAAGCGCGACGATCGCGTCCGCGATGATCTTCGTATCCTCGATGAGATGGGCCACGCTCATGCACTCGTTTGCCATATGGATGGGAGAAGGCTCCCCGGGGCGCTCGATGCCAAAGGCCACCGCATTGCTCAGATGGCGCGCATATGTGCCGCCGCCGATGGCGAGCGGGGGCAAATATTTGCCGGAGCGCGCCGCGTATACATCGAGCAGGGACTTCACAAGCTCGCTTTCGGGCGGGATGTAGTATCCCTCGCTCCAGCCTGTTTTGATTTCCGAAAGGCCGGCGGTTTTGAACCCCTCGATCAGCTTGTTTTTGATGGTGTTTCCATCGGATGAGATCGGCGCGCGGATATCGATGGTGAGTCGCCTGATGCCCGTTTCATCCCAATCGACAACACCGGGATTGAGCGTGAGACGACCGGAAGCATCCTCTGCATCCAGACCGAACGCCTCCCCATGGCAGTCGAAACGAAGGATGTTCGCAAGACCCGCGACCGTGTGCGCATCTTCTTTTTCAAGAGGAAGCTTGTCGAGCAGGGCGATCAGCGCGAGGAAGGCGTTTTTGCCATGCTCGGGCATGGAGGCGTGGGCGGCGACCCCGGTGATTTTGATGCGGCAGCCCGCGTCCGTCGCTTCCGCGGCGCAGGCGAAAGCGCTCTTTTCCATGAACGCTTCCATGATGGGCAAAATACGGTTGAGCGCGAGCGGAAGTTCCGCTTCGGCCTCGCCCGGCACGGCGTTTGGCACCGTACCCGCTTTCAATCTGATCTTTGAAGAATAGTCTTTTTTATAGTCGCCGTGGAAAATCATCTTTTCGGAGTTGACCACAGGGTATTCGGCATCCGGGGAGAAAGCCATGTCAGGCGCGGGCTCGACTTTGTTGTAATGGTTGAGGCACTCCATACCGCTTTCCTCGTCGCATCCGAGGATGAGGCGCACGCGGCGCTTCATGGGCAGCCCAAGCTCCTTGATGGCGGCCATCGCGTAAAGCGCGGCGAAGGCGGGGCCTTTATCGTCCATCACGCCGCGTGCGTAGAGCATGCCGTCATGAATTTCCGCCGCATAGGGCGGATGCTTCCAGCCAGTTCCCTCCGGCACCACATCGAGGTGGCAAAGGATACCGAGCTGTTCCTTTCCCTCGCCGAAATCGGCGTAACCGCAGTATCCATCCAGATTTTTTGTTTGGAAGCCGAGCGCTTCGGCCTGGGCGAGCGCGTCAACGAGGCAATCCGCGATGTCGTGGCCGAAAGGCGCGCCGGGCGCCGCGCCGGACGAATCCTTCACCGTTCGGTAGGAAAGATTTTTCTGCAGCCCGGCAATCAGTTCATTCGCGTGCTCGTCAATCCATTGATCGATGCGGGGATTCATGCATGTACCTCCAATAGTCATATAGGACATCTCAGCATACCGCAACCGGATGCGTTTTTCAATCTTCCCTTGCTATAATTGCCGTGAAAGCATAAAATAAATCGAAGTATCCGGCGCCTTTCATCCGTTCCGAAGGCGGCCTTTTTCGAGATCGACGGAGGATTGATTCATGAACGTTTTTATTGCTGCACTTCTTGGTCTTGTGCAGGGTTTTTGCGAATTTCTGCCCGTGTCCAGCTCGGGGCATCTCGTGCTGCTGCAAACCGTGTTCGGCATCGACGAGGGCGCGCTGTTTTTCGATACCATGCTGCATGTCGGCTCGCTGATCGCGGTCGTCGCGGTTTTCTACCGCGAGCTGTGGGCGCTCATCAAAAAGCCGTTTCAAAAGCGCGTCTATATGCTGGCTGTTTCCGCCGCCGTAACGGCGCTGCTATGGTTTCTGTTTGAGGATGTGTTCAACGACGCGTTCGCAGGGCGATTCCTCGGCTTCGGCTTCCTGCTCACGGCGCTGATCCTCTTTGTTAACGAAAAACTCGCGCGCGGCTCCCATAAGGTGGAGCAGATGAAATGGACCGATGCTGTGGCGGTCGGCTTTTTGCAGGGCGTCGCAATCCTGCCCGGCGTGTCCCGCTCCGGCTCAACCATCGCGGGCGGGCGGATATTCGGCCTTTCTAAAGAAGAAGCGGCGCAGTTTTCCTTCCTGCTTTCCATCCCGGTCATCCTCGGCGCGCTCGTGCTGCAACTGCCGGATGCGTTTGCCTCCGGCACGGGGGCGATCTCCTGGCTGTGCATCGCGGTGGGAACCGCCGTCGCCGCCGTAAGCGGCTATCTTGCCATCCGCTGGATGCTCAAACTGATCGTGAAAAAAAGCCTGATGGGCTTTGCGGTTTATGTGCTCATCCTCGGTATTTTGGTGCTGGGGGATCAGTTCGTTACGCATTTTTTCTTTACAAATCCCTTTTAACATCGAAACGAAGGAGGTGCGCCTTATGGACCCGCGGGAAAGCATCGTTTATCAAATCTGGCCCCGTTCTTTTTATGACACCGATGGGGATGGCATCGGCGACCTGCCGGGCGTAACCGCCAAACTCGATTACCTGCATGAGCTGGGCATCGACACGATCTGGCTTTCGCCCATATTCCCTTCGCCGAACAACGATTACGGGTATGATATTTCGGATTACCGCTCCGTCAATCCGGAGTTCGGAACGATGGCTGATTTCGACAAACTCGTGGCAGAGGCAAAAGCGCGCAATATCAAGATCCTGCTCGACCTCGTGCCCAACCATACCTCCGACCAGCATGCGTGGTTTCGTCAGGCTATCGCGGACCCTTCTTCAAAATACAGGGATTACTATATTTTCCGCAAGGGCAAAAACGGCGGCGCGCCGAATAACTGGATGAGCTTTTTCGGCGGCAGCTCCTGGACGAAGGATGAGAAGAGCGCGGAATACTATTTAACCTCTTTTACCCCGCAGCAATGCGACCTCAACTGGGAAAACCCCGCCCTTCGCGCGGACATGTACGACATGATGCGCTTCTGGATGGATAAGGGCATCGGCGGCTTCCGTATCGACGTTGTGAATCTGCTTAAAAAACCCGCCGGGTTGCCCGACAAGAACCCGGAAAAGCGCGGGCTGCAGTTTCCGGGCAAATTGATAACAGCACAATCCGGCATTCATGACATCCTGCGTGAAATGAACGAAGAGGTGTTTGCCAAATACCCCGGCTGCATGACCGTCGGCGAGGGCTGCCTCGTTGGGATCGACGACGAGCCGGACTATACGACCCCCGACAGGCGCGAGCTCACCATGATGTTCCATTTCGACCTTGCAACCCTCGGCTGCGGGCCGCTGGGCAAATACGATTTCCGCAAGCTGTATCATTTTACGCCGCTCGATTTCAAGCGCGTAACGGATGCATGGCAGCTTGCGATGCAAAAACACAACGGGTGGGTGGGCAATTACCTGTCCAACCACGACCAACCGCGCCAGCTTAACCGCTTTGGCAGCGTGGATGAACGCTTCCGCCGCGCCTCCGCCAAGGCACTTTGCCTTTACAACCTGACGCTGCGAGGCACGCCCTTCATCTATCAGGGTGAGGAGTGCGGCATGACCAACCTCGACCTCGCGCCGGAGGAATGGAAGGACTTTGAGGCGTTCAACAGCTACAAGCTGCTTCAATCGATGATGCACGTGCCAAAGGCGCTCGCCAAACGCATCGTGCAGCGCGCCACGCGGGACAACGCGCGCACCCCCGTTCAATGGGATGGCAGCCGCAACGCCGGATTCACGACAGGTACGCCGTGGCTGCGCGTAAACCCCAACCATTCGTTCATCAACCTTCAGGATGACATGACCCATATGGATTCGGTCGTGGGCTTTTACAAGCGCGCAATCAATCTGAGGAAGGAACATCCCGTGCTGGTTTGGGGCGAATACGCGCCCGTCGATCGGGATAACCCGAAAGTCATCTCCTATACCCGTTCCCTCGCCGGCGGCGAAAAGCTGCTGGTCGTCATCAACCTTACCGGCTTGGCAGCAAAAACCAAGCTCCCCGAAAAACGGGGAGCCGAGTGCTTGATCTATACCCATTCGTCGCGTCCGCTCGCTGCGGAACTGCGCTTACTGCCTTATGAAGGACTGGTCTACAAGCTTGAGTGAAGACGGCTGCGTTCCGTCGCCGTGAGACACTTTGAAGTAATACTGCATGATGTCGCGCCGTGTGACGATGCCGATAAACGTTCCGGTATCGTCCACGACGGGTACGAAGTTTTGATTCATCGCCATGAGCAGCAGATCCTCGATGGAGGCGTTCACGTTGACCGATGGGTTATGGTCCGTCCTGAGGATATCCCGAACATAGAGCCTCTCCTGCGCGTGATTGTCCCACGCTGAGGCGTCCGACAACTTCCAGAGAAAATCGCCTTCCGTCACGGTACCGATATACTTTCCCTCGCGGTCAAGAACCGGGATCGCCGAGTAACCGTAGAACCTCATCTTCTCAAGCGCCTGACGGAGCGTGTTGTCGCAATAAACATAAGCGACGGTCGCCTTTGGCTTCAGAAAAAAGAGAACGTTCATACACGCACATCCTTCTATTGATATATTTATCATACCACACAACGGGCATAAAATGTTGACCGCAATGTTAAATCGCGCGGACAATTTTGAAAACGCGTCCGGCTCACCCTTGCCGTGCTTTCATGCGGGCGGGTCTTTATTTGTATAAGCAATAATCTTTATACAAAATTAATGCCTTCACCGGAAATCGGTACGCCTAATTTACGCCTGCAGGCACATTATGGTATCATGAAAGCAGGTGAAGGCATGACCGTTGTATTAATCATCTCCACGCTCGGCGTTTTATTGCTGGGCTATTTGGTCATGATAAGGCTTGATCGGTTTCTTTCGGGCACGCGCGAAACAAAGCTGCCGCCCGAAAAAACCCGTGTGACCGCGCTTGTGTTTGGAGGCACTGCGGAGCTTTACGCGCAGCTTGAGCGGGAGGGGATCTCCTACCGTAAAACGTCCAGGCCGGAATTGCCGGACTTTACTGCGTTTTCGACTTTTCTCGCGCTCTCGAACGACGACCTTGACAATTTGACCGCCTGCAACCGCGCAAAGCACGCGATGCCCGGAATCAGCGTGATCGCGCTGTGCAATGACAGCATGTACATGGATATGTATTATGAAACGGCGGGCGCGGGCGTGCTGCGGGGTAGACCCTCCGCAAGCGATATTATTTTGGTTATGAAGGGAAAGCCTCCTTATGCCTCCTAAAAAACAGTTGAACGCGACGCAGAAACTCGCGTTTGGATTTGCAGCGATTATCCTGATCGGCGCGCTGCTGCTTACGCTCCCCTTCGCGTCAAAGGACGCGAAAAGCATTCCGTTTATCAACGCTCTGTTTACGGCAACCTCCGCGACATGCGTAACGGGGCTTGTCGTGTATGATACGTTTTCACAGTTCACGCTGTTCGGTCAGACCGTGATCCTATTGCTCATTCAGATCGGCGGACTTGGGTTTGTGACGATGGTCATGATGTTTGCCCTGTTCCTCGGCCGCCGGATCGGGCTGCGTGAGCGGATGCTCGCTGCGGAATCGCTCAGCTCCATGCAAATCGGGGGCGTGGTCAAGCTCGTCCGCCGCGTACTCATCAGCGCGTTTCTTTTTGAAAGCGCGGGGGCGCTGCTGCTTGCCATCCGCTTCATCCCCGAGTTCGGCATCAAACGCGGCATCTGGTTCAGCGTGTTCCATTCCGTTTCCGCTTTCTGCAATGCGGGCTTTGATCTGATAGGCGTAAAAGCGCCTTACTCCTCTCTGGTTTCGTATGTGGGCGATCCGCTTGTGATCCTCACGATCGGGGGACTGATCGTATGCGGCGGCCTCGGCTTTATCGTCTGGGGCGACGTTGCGGATCACGGCTGGCACATCAGGCGTTATAAGCTGCATTCCAAGGTGGTTCTTGCATCATCGGCCATGCTGATTGCGGTGGGGACGGCGCTTTTCCTGATACTGGAGAACGACACGGTATTATCCGGCATGCATATCGGGGAAAAAATCCTCGCCGCGCTCTTTCAATCCATCACGCCGCGCACCGCGGGGTATAATTCAATCGATACCTCTGCGCTGAGCGAAGCCGGAAAGTCCCTGACAATCCTGCTGATGATCATCGGCGCGAGCCCCGGTTCCACAGGCGGCGGCATGAAGACGAGTACCTTCGCGGTTATCCTGCTGTCCCTTCAGGCGTCGATCCGCAACAGGGAGGATACGAACATCTTCCATCACAGGCTGGACGGCGATCTTGTGCAGCGTGCCTACCGCAGCGCGGCGTTGTATCTGATGATGTTCCTCGCCGGAACGTTCCTTCTCTGCGCAAACGGTCATTTCAGCTTGACTGACGCGCTTTTTGAAACCGCCTCGGCGATCGGCACCGTCGGCCTTACGACAGGGATTACGCGCAGCCTGGGCGGTGTCAGTAAAATGGTTCTGATTCTTTTGATGTACGCGGGCCGCGTAGGCAGCCTGACCGTGTTCCTCGCCGTGGCAAAGAGGAGCAACGCGACGAAGCTGCGCAACGCCACGGGCAATATCATTGTTGGATAAGGAGGATTATTATACGATGCGTTCCATGTTGGTAATCGGTTTGGGAAGATTCGGCACCCACCTTGCAACGAAGCTTACGCAGCTTGGCAACGAGGTGCTTGTGATTGACCGCGACGAGGACTCCGTCAATAAAATCGAGCCTTATGTCACGCGGGCGCAGATTGGCGACTGCATGAACGAGGATGTGCTGCGCGCGCTCGGCGTCGGCAACTTCGATGTTTGCTTCGTGTGTATCAGCGAAAACTTCCAAAGCTCGCTGGAAATCACATCCCTTTTAAAGGAACTCGGCGCGCCTTTTGTCGTTTCCAAGGCGGACAGGGAAATACACGCAAAATTCCTGAAAAAAGTCGGCGCGGACGAGGTCATTTATCCGGAGCGCGACATGGCGCAGCGCACGGCGATGCGTTATTCTTCCAGAAACGCGTTCGACTACTTCGAGGTATCGCCGGAATACGCGCTCATAGAGATGCTTCCGCTCGAAAGTTGGACGAACAAAACCCTGCGCGAGCTGGATTTGCGGACGAAGCACCGCGTCAATGTGATCGGTATTAAAATCGACGGCAAGGTGAACCCCCTCGTCAGCGCGGATCATGTGATCGTCGCAGACGAACATGTGCTCATAGCGGGCTTGAAGTCGGATATTCTGCGGCTGATGGACAAAAAGTAACACGGATTGTATAATCAGCGGGAAAGAGGTGCGCGTTTATGCCGATAAAAACCGCCGCGTATGCAACTTCCCTGAGAAATACGCTCCTAACGATCATCATATTCCTCGCGGCGGTGGGCTGTTCCTTCGTCATCAGCCTGTTCGGCGTGGATAGTGAAAGCATCATCATGGTGTTTCTGCTGGGTGTGCTGTTTACCTGCGTGGTCACAAGCAGCATCCTCTGCGGGGTTATCTGCGCGCTCGTAAGCGTCATCACACTCAACTACCTATTTACGGAACCGCGCTATACCTTCCTCATTTACCGCGCGAGCGACCTGATGCTGCTCGCGTTTTTCCTTGTTACGGCAATTGTCACGGGCACGGTCACGCTGCGCCTTCGCCAGCAAATGACCCTGGCCGGCAGGAATGAGCGGGTTGCACGGATCATGTACCGCATTGCCTCCGGCTTCCTTTCGACGAACGGCGCGCGCAGGATGATCGATAAGGGCGCATCCTACATCAAGGAGTACACAGGGCGCAACTGCGACGTGCATATGGAGGGCGAAGCGGAACCTGAAAACGCCGAGCCGTACCTGCCCTTCGTACTCATGATCGATTCCGAGCGGTTTGCGGAGCTGCGCGTCCTGGGCGGCGCGCTCAACGAGCAGAGCGAGCAGATCGTGCAGGCTGTGACCTCCCAGCTTGGCATCGCGCTCGAACGGGAACATCTCGTGAGCGAGCGGGAGGAAATCCGCGTTTCCATGGAACGCGAAAAGCAGCGCTCGATGCTGCTGCGCTCCGTCGCGCACGACCTGCGAAGCCCGTTGACCGCCCTTTCCGGCGCAAGCCACCTGCTTGCAGACGAGTATGAGGCGCTCAGCGACACCGAGCGCAGGAAGCTTGCCCTCGACATGAGCGAGGAGATCGTTTGGCTCACGGGTCTTGTGGAAAACATCCTGAGCATGACGCGCATCAACGAGGCGCAGCTTGTGATCCATAAGCAGGATGAGGTTGTGGATGATGTGGTGTCCGAGGCCGTATCCCACACGCGGCGGCTTTTTACCGGCAGGTCGTTTTGCGTAAAGCTGCCGGATGAAATCATCACCGCGCCCATGGACGGAAAACTCATCGTACAGGTACTCGTGAACCTGCTGGAAAACGCGGTCGGTCATACGCCGCCAGGCTGCGCCGTATCGCTGCGGGTCGAGGCGGAAAAAACCGATTTGCGCGTGTGCGTTGCGGATGAGGGGGAAGGCATCCCCGATGAAATCGCGGACGTGCTGTTTGAGCGCTTCGTAACGCTGGACAGGGGCATTTCGGACGGGCAAAGGGGTCTCGGTCTGGGTCTAGCCATCTGCAAGGCGATCATCGAGGCGCACGGCGGGCGCATCGGCGTTGAGCCGAACGTTCCGCGCGGCGCATGTTTTTGGTTTACCCTGCCCATGAAGGAGGCGCAGAACATATGACCGACGGCAAGGCAGACATACTCGTCATCGAGGACGACAAATATATCTCGCGCTTCATCGACCTGTCGCTCAAAAAGGAAGGGTACGGCATTACCGTCGCGGAAACCGCCGACGAGGGGTTGTTCCTGTTTTCATCCTGCCATCCGGATATCGTGCTGCTGGACCTCGGTCTTCCGGATCGGGACGGGTTGGAGCTGCTGCGTGAACTGCGCGCATTCTCACAGGCGCCGGTACTCGTCGTATCCGCGCGCGGGCAGGAGCGTGAAAAGATCGCCGCGCTTGACCTCGGCGCAAATGATTACATCACAAAACCCTTCCATATGGGAGAGCTGACGGCACGCATCCGCGTGGCGGAACGCTCAATTGCTTCGAGCGCGGTGTATGCCGCCGAAAGCGTGTTTACATGCGAGTACCTGAGCGTCGATTTTGAAAAGAGAAGGGTTTTTATTGACGGAAACGACGTGCATTTGACGCCCATCGAGTACAAAACGCTGTTGCTTCTCATTGCCAACCGCGGCAAAGTACTTACCCATAATTTTATTATCAATCAGGTTTGGGGTTACAACGGCGGGGACAGCAAAAGCGTGCGCGTATTCATGGCAAGCCTGCGCCGCAAAATCGAAAAAGATACCGCGCGTCCCCGCTTCATCCGCACGGAGGTAGGCGTCGGCTATCGGTTCGCGGACGAGTGAATATCCTTGGCAATGATGAAAGTAAAAACGGCTTCCGCTGCAGCGGAAGCCGTTTGATCTTCGTGCCGCTGCATTTACCGATCGGCAAGGAGATTGTTGAGGTGCTGCTCGAGAAGCTCCGCCGTGATCTCCACGGTGTCGGTGCAGCGTCGGCCTTCCCGGGCAAACCGCTCCTTAATGTCCCGGCAGTCGAGGCTGCCGAGCGCCTCGCCAAAGCGCGCTACAAAACCGGCGCAGGCGTCCTTAAAGCCGGGCGTAACGTGCGCGCGCTCATCGACGAGCGCGGCGCTGATTGCGGCGAGCGCGCCGCAGAGGGCGCCGCAGGTTTCCCCACAACCCAAACCGCCGCCGTAGCCGGCTACGACCTTCAGGGCCTTTTCATCCAGACCCAGCCGAAATTCATCGTTCGCTGCGCGCAGTATCGCTTCCGCGCAGTTGTAATCCCCTTCGAGATAATACCGTTTAACCGTTTGTTTCAGCATTGCCGTTACTTCCGTTCCACGCCGAGCGTTACATCTTCTCCGTTGATATCCCAGGCCTTGACGTAACCGCGCGGCGTTCCCTCATCCACGCTGTCCGCGAGCGTATCCGCCGCGATGTTTTTGCCGTAACAGGCAAAGATCTCCGCGATGCGTGCGTTGCCGGAATAGGTGACGGCGATATGGTCGGTCACCTGAAAATCCGCCTCCTTGCGCATGGTCTGCACCTTTGAAACGAGCTCGCGCACGAAGCCTTCGTCGATGAGTGCGGGCGTGAGGTTCGTGTCGAGCACGACGGAAAGCTCCCGCTCGGTTTCGCTCACAAAGCCCGCTTTCTGCACAGGCTCGACGAGCACATCGTCCGGCTCGAGGGAAACAAGGATGCCGTCCGCCTCAAACTCAAACGGTTTGCCCGCCTTGTGCGCGGCGACCACGAGGTCGCCCGTGCCTTCGCTTTGGAGATATGCGTTGATTTTAGGCAAAATCTTGCCATATCGGGGCCCCAGGGTTTTAAGCTGCGGCTTTGCCTTATACGAGATGAACGCGGAGGCATCGTCCACAAACTCCACAGCCTTGACGTTGAGCTCATCCGCCACGATGTCCACAAAAAGAGCAGGTAGTTTGCCGCCCTGCACGAACATGCGGGCGAGCGGCTGGCGGTTCTTCCGGTTGGCGGTGTTGCGCGCGCTGCGGCCGAGCACCACGATATCCAGCACCTCGTCCATGTTTTTTTCAAGCGCGGCATCCACCATCGACTCATCCGCCTCGGGGTAGAGGCAAAGATGCACGCTTTCGGGTGCCGTAGGATCGACGGAACACACGATGTTCCGGTAGATCTGCTCTGCCATGAAAGGGATGTACGGCGCGCACAGCAGCGCCATGGTATGCAGCGCGGTGTAAAGCGTCATGTACGCGGCTTCCTTATCCGCGGTCATCCCGCTGCCCCAGTAGCGTTCGCGGCAGCGGCGCACATACCAGTTGGAAAGATCGTCCGTAAAGCGGGCAAGCTCGCGTCCGCCCTCGGTGATGCGGTAGTTTTCCAGATCGCCGTCCACCTCTTTGATCAGGGTGTTCAAGCGGGAAAGCAGCCATTTGTCCATCGGCGTGAGGTTCTCCCAGCGCAGCTTGTGCTTCGTGGGGTCAAACCCGTCAATCTCTGCATACAGCACATAGAACGCATAGGTGTTCCAGAGCGTACCCATGAACTTGCGCTGCGCTTCGCTGACCGCCTCCGGAGAGAAACGGCTCGGCAGCCAAGGCGCGGAGCCTGTGTAGAAATACCAGCGCACCGCGTCCGCGCCCTTGTGCTTGCTCATCTTTTGCCCGTCCTTGTCGCACACGAGACCGAGCACGATGCAGTTCAAAAAGCTCGGTTCGTCGAACAGACAGGTCGAGATCGCGAGCAGCGTATAAAACCAGCCGCGCGTCTGATCGAGCGCCTCGCTGATGAAGTTGGCAGGATAGCGCTCGAGAAACTCCTTTTGGTTTTCAAACGGATAGTGCCATTGGGCAAAGGGCATGGAGCCGGAATCGAACCAGCAGTCGAT
>CAZJYV010000025.1:0-15471 GCA_964550295.1 uncultured Clostridium sp.
CGTAACGCGCGAGCGCATCCGCCAGATTGAAGCGAAGGCGCTGCGCAAGCTGCGCCATCCCTCAAGGAGCAAAAAGCTCAAGGACTTCCTTGAATAATTGATCATTAAATTATCGGGATTTGAAGGGTTGTCGGATGACGGCCCTTTCGTATGCGCGCCGGCATCCGGCGTACGGCATTAACCGGGGCGCCCATGTGGTCGCCCGTCTGCAATAGCGGCGCGCTATACGGGACAGCGCTGTGCGAGCGACGGTTGCGCGGCGTTCCGCTTTCCATCCTTTGCCCGATATGATATAATCAATTGGTTATAAAGAAAAGGGGATCGAGATGGATTTCAGCGCACTCAACGACAGGCAGCGCGAGGCGGTCGAATGCCTTGAAGGGCCTCTTCTTGTGCTCGCGGGGGCGGGTTCGGGCAAAACAAAGGTTTTAACATACAGGATCGCGAATCTCGTGGAGCATGGCGTCAAGCCGTGGAACATCCTCGCGCTTACATTCACCAACAAGGCGGCCAGAGAGATGCGCGAGCGTACCTTAACGCTCGTAGGAACGGGCGGCGAGGCGCTTTGGGTCACCACTTTTCACTCCTTTTGCTCAAAGCTGCTGCGCATGGAATGCGACAAACTTGGATACGAGCGCAACTTCAGCATCTACAACGATTCCGATCAGATGAAGGTCATCGGCGATATATTGAAGGATATGGGCATGAGTGAACGCTCAAGCCCCAAGCGCGAAATGAAGGAGCGCATCTCCAACGCCAAGAACAAGTCGCTCGACGCGGGGCGCTATCTGGAGGAGAATTATTCGGACGACAGCGGCCTGACCATCAAGGTATACCAGTCCTACCGCAAACGCCTCATGGCGGCCAACGCGCTGGATTTTGACGATCTGATCGTTAAAACCATTGAGCTTTTTGAAACCTTCCCCGACATTCTCGAAAAATACAGGCATAAGTTCCTTTATATGCTCGTGGACGAGTATCAGGATACGAATATGCCGCAGTATCGGCTGATGGAGCTGATTTGCCGCGAGCATGGCAACATCTGCGTCGTGGGCGACGACGACCAGAGCATCTATGGTTGGCGCGGCGCGGATGTGAACAACATTTTAAGCTTCGAGAAGGACTTTAAGGGTGCGAAGGTCGTGCGCCTCGAGCAGAATTACCGTTCGACGCGCTGCATCCTCGACGCGGCGAACGCTGTGATCGCAAACAACCAGAGCCGCAAGAGCAAAACGCTCTGGACAGATAAGTGCGAAGGAGAGCGGATCACGCGATTCACCGCGCAGAACGAGCGCGAGGAGGCGGCGTATATCTGCAAAAAAATCCTGGAGGGCGTGCAGGGCGGCGGCAGTTACGGGGATTTTGCCATCCTCTACCGCATGAATGCGCAGAGCCGTGTGCTGGAAAGCACGCTCGTCAACTACGGTATTCCGCACAAGGTGTTCGGTGGTTTTCGCTTCTATGAGCGGCGCGAGATCGTGGACGTCCTAAGCTATCTCAAACTGATCGCCAACCCGAACGACGACGTGGCTTTCTCCCGCGTGGTGAACGTGCCCAAACGCGGCATCGGGGACAAGGCGCTCGAGGAATTGCGGGGGGCGGCGGATGCATCCGGCACGTCTCTGCTCATCGCCGCCATGAGCGGAGAGGGTATGCCAACAAAGACGCTTGCCAAACTGCGGCCATTTGCTGACATGATGGCGGATTTTCTGGCGGAAAGCACGCTCATGCCGCTTTCCCGCTTCACGGAGCGCATGATCGATATCGTTGAGTATGAAGCATACCTTCTTGCGGATGATAAAAAGGGCGAGGCAGATTCCCGTATGGAAAACCTGCGCGAGCTTGTGGGCAACATAAAAGAAATCGAAGCGTCGATGCCGGAGGGAGAAAGCGCACTCTCCGCCTTTTTGGAAAACGTGGCCCTCGTATCGGATATCGACGCGATGGAGGAAGGCGCGAGCAGCGTTTCCCTCATGACGATCCACAGCGCAAAAGGGCTGGAGTTTCCGTATGTGTTCCTTGCTGGCATGGAGGAGAATGTGTTCCCCACCTATCGCGCGAGGATGGAGCTGATCAGCTCCGCCATGGAAGAGGAACGTCGGCTCTGTTATGTGGGTCTGACGCGCGCGAAGGAAAAGCTGTATATCCTCAACGCGGCTTCCCGCGCGCTGTTCGGCGAACCGGCGGTGAACCGGGCATCGCGTTTCATCGAGGAAATCCCCAAGCAGTTGCTGGATGATGAGCGCAGCGCGGCATCGGCAAATCAGCCGAGGAAAAACCGGGATTTCGAAAAGGAATCCGCCGAACCAATGAAAACATACGCGTCCGCGCAGGGCTTTGGCACAATTAAGTCCTTCGCCGGACATGCGTCGTCGGCAGTTCCTTCTGCGCCCGCCAAGCTTGCAGGCGAGGGAACCGCTTTCACGCCTTTCATGCGCGTACACCACATGAAGTTCGGCGGCGGCATCGTGCTTGAGGTTGCGGGCAGCGGCGCTTCGGCTACCGTGACGGTGGATTTTGACATCGGCGGGGTCAAGCGCTTCGCCGCGGCATACGCGCCGCTTACGGCTGAAAAATAAAGCGGGAGGATTCTTTTATGCATCCGCGCATGAGGGAGCTTACAGACAGGCTCAACGAGTACGCAAAGGCATATTACGTCAGCGACGCGCCCAAGGTGAGCGACGCAGAGTATGACGCACTTTTCGACGAACTGCTTGCCCTCGAGAAGGAAACGGGCGACATTCTGCCCGATTCTCCCACGCGCCGAGTAGGCGGGGAACCTCTTGCGAAGTTTGAGCAGCACACGCACCTCGCAAGGCTCTGGAGCCTCGATAAAGTTCACACGAAACAGGAGCTTTTCGAATGGAGCGCACGTGCGGAAAAGCTGTGTGCGGACTATAATGCAAATAACGCGGAGCAGCTTGTGCGTCTTCGCTATTCACTCGAGCATAAGTTCGACGGACTGACCGTCAACCTCACATATGACAAGGGATCGCTCGTTCAAGCGGCCACGCGCGGCAACGGCGTTGTCGGCGAGGCGATATTGCCCCAGATCCGGACGGTGAAATCCATCCCGCTGACCATTCCCTTCACGGGCAAAATGGAAGCGCAGGGGGAGGGTATCATGCGCCTTTCCGTGCTTGATGCGCTCAATGCGTCATCGGACGAGCCTTTAAAGAATGCGCGCAACGCTGCGGCAGGCGCGCTGCGCAACCTCGACCCGCGTGTGAGCGCGAAGCGCAACCTCGACTGCTTCTGCTACAGCGTCGGCTACATCGAGGATAAAACGCTCTCCTCCCACGAGGAGTCCATCGCGTTTCTGCGCGAAAACGGTCTGCCTGTCAGCCCTTTTTTGGAGATGTACGACGATATTGAGGATGTGTACGCGGGCATTGAGCGGGCGGAAGGGGAGCGAGGCAAGCTCGATTTTCTCGTCGACGGCATGGTCGTGAAGATATCCGACACGCGCACACGCGAGGTGATGGGCGCGACGGATCGTTTTCCGCGCTGGGCGATTGCCTATAAGTTTGCGGCGGAGGAAACCACCACCGTCGTTCGGGAAGTCACGTGGGAAGTCGGCCGCACGGGCAAGCTCACTCCGCGCGCAACGCTTGAACCCGTGGAGCTTGCCGGCGCGACAATCAGTCATGCCACACTCAACAATTACGACGATGTATTGAGAAAGCGCGTGGGCATCGGCTCCCGCGTGTTCATTCGGCGAAGCAACGATGTCATCCCGGAGATCCTCGGCGCGGTCGAAGGGGATGTGCCGGAATATGCGGTAGAAAAACCCACGCGCTGCCCGGCCTGCGGCGCGCATGTGGAGCATCGGGGCGTGCATCTTTACTGCACAAACCCCCTTTCCTGTCCGCCGCAGATCGCCGCGACGCTCGCCCATTATGCCTCGCGCGAGGGCATGGATATCGAGGGTTTTTCCGAAAAGACGGCGGCGCAGCTTGTGGAGGCCGTGAACCTTCGGAGCATCCCCGATCTATATGATATGAATGCCGCTGATTTCATGGCACTCGAAGGTTTTAAGGAAAAGAAGACGGGCAATCTCATAGCCTCCATCGAAAGGAGCAAGGACTGCGCACTCGGTGCATTCCTGTTCGCAGTCGGCATCCCGAACGTGGGCGCGAAGACCGCGCGCGACCTCGCACGCGCTTTCGGCACGCTGGAAAAGGTACGCGAAGCAACAAGCGACGAGTTGATCGCTATACCGGACGTGGGGGATATCGTCGCCCAAAGCATCCTCGACTTTTTCAGAGATGCGTCCATCGCTGCGCAGATCGATCGCCTCCTCGCCCACGGCGTGCGGCCCAGACCGGAAGAGCGGGCTGCAGCACAAAGTCCGTTATCGGGCAAAACTGTGGTCGTCACGGGCGGCATGGAGCGCATGTCGCGCCCCGATATCGAGGCGCTGATCGAAAAGCTCGGTGGAAAAGCGGCATCTTCCGTCAGCAAAAAAACGGATTTTGTGGTTGCTGGTCCCGGCGCGGGCAGCAAACTCGCCAAGGCGCACGAGCTGGATGTTGCCGTGATCGATGAAGGCGAATTCTTTAAAATGATTGGGGAATACTGATGCGAATCGGCAAGCTGGATAACGACGAACTCAACGAATTGATCCTCTCTAAATTTAAAAAGTGCCGCGACGAAGTGGTTGTATCCCCTCGCGTGGGGGTGGACTGCGCCGCCGTGGATCTGGGCGGCAGGTTAGCCGTCCTATCGACGGACCCCATCACTTCCGCCTCGGGCAATATCGGAACGCTCACCGTGCACGTCAACTGCAACGACGCGGCGGCGGCGGGCGCGGAGCCCATCGGACTGCTCGTCACCTTGCTTGTGCCGCCGAGCGCGTGCAAGGAGGAGATCGGCAGGATTGCAGACGAGCTTTCGGCGGCCGCTCTCGCGGCGAACGTGGAGATCATCGGCGGTCATACGGAGGTAACGCCGTCGGTCAACCGCATGGTCACCTGCGCCACGGTGATCGCCCGCGCGGGGGAGAACGGTCTCATCATGCCGGGCGGTATGCGGGATGGGGACGATATCGTGCTGACCAAGTGGGCGGGGCTGGAGGGAACAGCAGTCATCGCGACGGATTACGCGCAGAAACTCGCAGGGATGAGCGAAGAGGAACTGGCTGAAGCGCGGGGTCTGATCGGCTTTATCAGCGTGGTGAAGGAAGGACTTTTTGCGGCTTCCCGCGGCGCGCACGCGATGCATGATGTGACGGAGGGCGGTGTGCTCGGTGCAGCATGGGAAATGGCGCAGGCATCCGGCTGCGGCATCGAAATTACCCCGGAACTTATTCCCGTTCATCCGCTTACGGCGAAGATCTGCGCGCGTGTCGGACTTGATCCCTTGCGTTTGCTCTCGAGCGGGGCGATGCTCATCGCCTGTGCGGGCGGGGAAGAACTTGTCGGGGGGCTGAAAAAGATCGGCTTGAACGCGGCCGTCGTCGGAAAAGCGCGCGGAAAGGGCGCACGTTTTGCGGACGGCGCACCCATCGCCGAACCCGGCGCGGACGAACTATACAAGCTCTAAATCACATGTTTATAACATGTGTTGTTTGTGATATAATAATAGTTTGAGAAGATGTTTGGAGGATTTTGATGGCAAGCAGCATGACGGGCTTCGGAAGGGCTACGGCCAAGACCGACGGACGGGAGCTCACCGTTGAGCTTAAAAGCGTAAACCACCGCTACCTCGACCTTTCTTTCAGGATGCCCAGGCACGTTTCCTTCATTGAGGATGCGCTGCGCGCGAAGCTTGGCGAACTGCTTTTTCGCGGGCATGTGGATGTTTTTGCGGATTATAAAAACACACGCAGTGATGCGGGCAAGGTGATCATCGACGAAGCGCTGTTGGGCGCCTATCTGGAAGCGGCACGTGCCGCAGGAAACAAATTTCATCTTGCGGACGACATCACCCTTTCCGCCGCGATGCGGCTGCCGGATGTGTTTGACGTGGAAAAGGCGGATGAGGACAGAGACGCCGTGGTCGCCGTCGCGACTGCCGCCGTGGCCGATGCGTGCGCCCAACTCAAAGCTGCCCGCGCGCAGGAAGGCGCGAGGCTCGCCCAGGATCTTCTAGCTCGGCTGGATACCATCGAAGGCATCGCCTGCACGATTGCGGAGCGCGCGCCAAAGGTGGTTGAGGATTATAAAACCAGGCTGGAGGAGAGGATTACCGCCATCGTGGCGACGGTTGAGGTCGACCGGGCGCGTTTGGCGACGGAGGTTGCGCTGTTTGCGGACAAGGCGAACATCGATGAGGAGTTTGTGCGCCTGCGCAGCCATATCGTCCAGATGCGGGAACTGCTCTCATCTGACGACGCCGTGGGTCGCCGACTCGATTTTGTCGTGCAGGAGCTTAACCGCGAGTTTAATACCATCGGTTCCAAGGCGAACGACGCAACCATTTCGCAGAACGTGATTCTTGGCAAGGCCGAGATCGAGAAGATCCGCGAACAGGTTCAGAATATCGAATAACGGGGTGCATATGACCGAACGAAAGATCAAAGGCGAATTGATTGTCATATCAGGCCCTTCGGGCGTCGGCAAGGGCACCATCTGCGAGGCTCTCTCTAAGCGGGATGCCTGCATCCGCATGTCTGTTTCCGCCACCACACGTTCACCGCGCCCGGGCGAGGAGAACGGCCGGCATTATTTTTTCGTTTCCCGCGAGGAGTTCGAGCGGATGATCCAAGCTGACGAGCTGCTGGAATACATGGATGTGTTCGGTATGAATTATTACGGCACGCCGAAAAAGTATGTGGATGAAACGCTGGCAAAAGGGATTGATGTGATCCTCGAGATCGACGTTAACGGCGCGATGAACGTGAAGAATAAACGTCCCGAGACAACGTTGATTTTTATCGCGCCGCCCTCGATGAAAGCGCTGCGCACCAGGCTCGAAAAGCGCGGCACGGAAACGAGAGAACAGATCGAGCGGCGCTACGCCAAAGCGCGGGATGAGATGGCTCGCATGCCGGAGTATGACTTTGTAGTCGTCAACGACGAACTCGGCAGCGCCGAGGCGGACGTTGCCTGCATCCTCAAGGCGGGCAGGCTCAAAACGGATCGCTGCACAAAACTGGATGAAATCATGAAGGAGGATTAAAAGTATGATCAATAAACCGTCCATCGGAGAACTTCGGAAAAGGGTGGACTGCCTGTATTTGCTCGTTTCCGTGGTGGCAAAACGCGCCCGCCAACTAGTCGGGCACGACGATATGCTGCGTGACCGTAAAGCGGTCTCCGTCGCAACAGACGAGCTCAACAGCGGCAAGCTCCGGATTTGCGTAGGCGACGAAAACGCAAAATAAGGCCGCTTTATTCGGCATTGGCTCCGCTTTGCGCGGAGCTTTTGCGTTTAAGACGGAATGTGATAAAATACACTTGAGTGAAAGGAGGTGATGAGCATGTATGCGCGGGTGATGATCGATATCGCCCATTCAAACGTGGACAGGCTCTTCACCTATGAAATACCGGAAGAGCTCGATGTCCGGCCCGGACATCGCGTGCTTGTGCCATTCGGCACCGGAAACAAGCCTGTGGAGGGCTTCGTGCTCGAAACAACCCCAACCTTCGGCGAGCAGGAGATCAAGCTCAAGCGCGTGCTCAAGCCGCTGGAGCCGTACACCGCCCTTACGCCGGAGCAGATCCGGTTGGCTGATTGGATCAGGGATTCATACCACTGTTTGCTGGTGGACGCGCTGCGCCTGATGATTCCCGCGCAGCTGCGCGGCGGCAGGGTGAAGGAGAAGCGTGTGAGTGCCGTTTGTGTCGCGCCGGATGTGGATGCCGCGGAAGCGATTGCTTCCCTGAAAAAAAAGGACGGCTCCTCCCGCGCGCCTGTGCAAAGCGAAATTCTTGAGCTGCTCGCATCGGCAAAAGCGCCCATGAGCATCGCGGATATCGCGGCGTTCGTTCCCGGCGCTTCCGGCGCGATTGCCGCCCTGATTAAAAAGGGGTTTCTCGCACAGGAAGGTTATGTCACGTTCCGCGACCCGTTCGGCAGGGGAAAAATCAAGCAAAGCGTACCGATGGAATTAACAATGTCGCAGAGGAGTTCGCTCACCGGGATCTGCGCCATGATAGAGCAGCGTGCAGGAACATGCCTGCTGCACGGCGTAACCGGCAGCGGTAAAACGGAAGTGTACATGCAGGCGATCGCGCGTGCGATTTTGGAGGGGGGAAAAGCCATCGTGCTTGTTCCCGAAATTGCCCTCACACCGCAGGCGATGGACCGCTTCCGCAGCCGCTTCGGAGAGCGTGTTGCCGTGCTGCACTCAAGGCTTTCTTCCGGTGAGCGGTATGACGAATGGCGAAGGATACGCCTTGGCAAGGTTGATGTTGTCATCGGCGCACGGAGCGCCGTGTTTGCGCCGCTGGAGAATATCCGCCTGATCATCGTGGATGAGGAGCATGAGCCTTCCTATCATTCCGAAAATACGCCGCGTTACGGAGCAGCGGAGGTTGCCGCACGGCGTGCCGCGCTCAACGGGGCGGTGCTGGTACTCGGCAGCGCAACGCCTTCCGTTGCCACATACCGCCGCGCGAAGAGCGGCGCGTATACGCTTTTTGAGCTGCCGGAGCGCATCAACGAGGCGCCGATGCCGGAGGTACAGGTCGTTGACATGCGGCGCGAATTCCTCTCCGGCAACAACAGCATTTTCAGCGCCGCGCTTTATAAGGAGCTGGAACGCTGCTTGGCGGCCGGCGAGCAGACGATTTTGTTCATGAACCGCCGCGGATATTCCACTTTCGTTTCCTGCCGCGGCTGCGGCTATGTAATGAAATGTCCGGATTGCGACGTTTCCATGACCTACCATAAGATCGAAAACGCCATGAAATGCCATTACTGCGGCAAAATTGCACGCATCCCGGATGTTTGTCCGCAGTGCGGCAAACCGTATCTCAAATACTTCGGCGTGGGTACGCAGCAGGTGGAAGAGCAGCTCCTAAAAAGCTTTCCAGGCGTACGCGCGTTGCGCATGGATCTGGACACGACGCGCACGAAGAACGCTCATTATGAAATCCTTTCGGAATTTTCTAGCGGCGGGGCGCAGGTTTTGATCGGCACGCAGATGATCGCAAAAGGTCTCGATATACCAAACGTCACGCTCGTGGGCGTCATTGCCGCGGATTCGACCCTGCACATCCCCGATTATCGCAGCGGGGAACGTACCTTCCAGCTCATCACGCAGGTCGCCGGGCGGGCGGGCCGCGCGGATAAGCCTGGCAAGGTCGTCATCCAGAGCTACACGCCCGAGCATCCCACGATTGAGTTTGCCTCGCACCACGATTATAAGGGCTTTTACGAGTACGAAATCGCCCTGCGCAGGGGGGCTCTGTTCCCGCCGTTTTCCTTGTTTGCGCGCATCCTCTTTACGGGCGGGGATGAAAACAACCTGTATCGGATGAGCGAAGCCTTCGCAGCAGGACTGAAAGGGGCGCTTACGGACGCGCTCGCTGCCGAAGGCGCAAACCCGCACGAGCTGCTTTTTTTACTCGCATCTCCCTCGCCTGTTCGGCGCAAACAGGGGCAGTACCGCTATCAGGTGCTGATGAAGCTTGCGCGCACAAAGCATACGACTGCGGCGCTGAGGGCGTTATACGCGTATTATGATGACCACAGAACGGACGAAACCTGTGGTGTGGAAATCAACCCACAGGATATGTTCTAGCTTGATATACAGGGCGAAAACGCGATATAATCATAAGTTGATAAACGACATGGAGGATCAGGATGGCAAAGAGAAGAATCTTTACATACGACGCGGAATGTCTGTATACAAAATGCAGGCCTGTTAAAGCCTTCGACAAGCGCCTTGCGACGCTGCTGGACGACATGGCGGAAACTATGTATGACGCGGAAGGCGCGGGGCTTGCCGCTTCGCAGGTCGGTATTTTGAAAAGGGCGGTCGTGATCGACGCGGGCGATGGGCTGGTGGAACTGATCAACCCCGAGATACTCGAAACTTCCGGCGAACAAGGCTGCTTTGAGGGCTGCCTCTCCTTTCCGGGGGAGCACGGCTATGTCGTGCGGCCGAACTACGTCCGCGTAAAAGCGCAGGACCGGGATGGGAACGAGCACGAGTATGAAGCGACGGAGCTTTTTGCCCGTGCCGTGCTGCACGAGTGCGACCATCTTGACGGGCTTGTGTATAAGCGTTTGGTCACCGATGCGCCGGAAGGCTATGGAGAAGAAAGTGAGGAGCCCGTCGAATGAGGATCGCATTCCTCGCGACCCCTGATTTTGCGCTTCCTTCGCTTGAAATGCTGCTTCGCAGCGGACACGAGCTTTGTGTGTTTACGCAGCCGGACAGGCCGGTCGGCAGACACAACGAGCCTGTCCCGCCGGCCGTCAAGGTCGCCGCGCTGCAGCATGGCATACCCGTGCGTCAGTTTGAAAAAATCCGCTCTTCCGAAGGCGTTGCGGCGCTTCGCGCCTACGCGCCTGAGTTGATGGTTACGGCGGCGTTCGGGCAGCTGCTGAGCCAGCAAAATCTCGATATTCCGAAATACGGCTGCATCAATGTGCATGCGAGCCTTCTACCCAAATATCGGGGCGCGGCGCCGATTCAATGGGCGATCATTGAGGGAGAGCGCGTTACGGGCGTCACCACCATGATGACGGAGCTGGGACTCGACACAGGGGATATTTTACTTGCGGAGGAAACCGAAATCGGCGCGGACGAAACGGCAGGGGAGTTGTTTGCGCGCCTGTCCGTGCTGGGCGCAAAGGTACTCGCGCAAACGATCGACCGGTTGCAAAACGGAACGCTGACGCGCACCAAACAGGATGAAGCGCGGGCGACCAAATGCCGCATGATTAAAAAAGAAGACGGGCATATCGATTTTTCGGTTGGTGCAAGGCGCGTGCACAATCTCGTACGGGGAACAAATCCGTGGCCCTGCGCTTACGCGATGCTTGGAGATGAGCCCGTTAAAATTTGGAAAACAAGGCTGACGGACGAAAAGGCGGAAGGAAATACCGGCCTGTGCGCCGTGGCGGACGCAAAGCGCGGCCTGTTTGTGAACGCGGGGGAACATCTGATTGAAATCGCGGAGATTCAGTTTCCCGGCGCAAAACGCATGGATGCGAAAACCGCGTTGCTCGGCCGTTCGCTGGCAGGAAGCGCATTCCGATGAGCATAAGACGGCGGGCGCTTGAAGCGTTCAGAGATATCACGGAGAACGGAGCTTACGCGAACCTTCGCCTCAAGCAGGCGCAGGAAGGGCTTGATGCACGAGATGCCGCATGGGTGAGCGCGACGGTTTATACCGCGCTTGACCATTTGTTCCATATCGACCTTGCGGTCAAGGCTTACGCAAAGGGCAAACCGGACAAGGCAGTGCTGGCCGTGCTGCGGCTGGGCATTGCGCAGGCAGAATTCATGGATACGCCAAAGAGCGCCGCGTGCGACGAGAGCGTCAAGCTTATGAAGGAAATCGGCAAAGTCGCGTTGTCCGGTTATGTGAACGCCGTGATGCGCACCGCCTGCCGGATGGGGTTGCCGCCTCTTCCCGATGAACCGCGCGAAAGGCTGACGGTTGAATTCGGCTACCCGCGCTGGCTGGTTGACGAATTTGTCGGGGAATACGGAGATGCATTCGCACGCGATCTGCTGGCGGCAAAGCCCGGCGGTTTCACGATCCGTGCGCAGCATCCGTACACGGCGGCAGAGTTGGCCGCATCTCTCGATCACAAAGGTGTGCGGTACACGCGGGGGCGTTTTGATTCCGAGGCGTTCATCCTCGAAAAAGGGTTTGATGTGAACGCGGAGCCGCTGTTCACACAAGGCAAAATCACCGTGCAAAGCGAGGGCGCGTTGTTCGTCTGCGACGCCGTGCGGGCAAAGCCCGGCATGAGGCTGCTCGACTGTTGCGCCGCGCCCGGAGGAAAAAGCGCGTATCTTGCGTCCATCATGCGCAACGAGGGCGTAATCAGCGCGTGGGACCTGCATCCTCATCGCACGGAGCTTATGCAAAAGACGTTTGCGCGGCTGAACGTGTCCGTCGCGCAAGTTGAAACAAGGGACGCGACAGTCGCGGACGATCGGTTCATAAACGCGTTTGATGCGGTTCTGATCGACGCACCATGCTCCGGCCTTGGGATTACGGGCAAGCCAGACGTGCGTTACGCGAAAACGTCCGAAATTGTGGACGGACTCGCGGTTGTTCAAAAAAAACTACTCGATGTTTGCTGCGCGTATGTGAAGCCGGGCGGACGGCTTGTTTACGCGACCTGTACCATATCCAAACGTGAGAACGCGGCGCAGACGCAGCGGTTTCTGTCAGAACATCCCGACTTCGCTCCGGATGCGTCCTGGCTGCCGGATGAGCTTGCCGTGCGCGCGAGGGACGGGGGAATCCAGCTTTTTCCGCATGTGGACGGCACAGAAGGCTTTTATATCGCTGCGTTTATGAGAAGGGAGGGATGACGCGTGGCAGGTCTGATGTCCATGGATATCGCGTCCCTCGAACGGCTTATGGAGGAGTTTCATGAGCCGCGCTTCCGGGCAAAGCAGATCTTTTCCTGGCTCGCACGCGGGCAAAGGCCGGAGGGGATGACCAATCTGCCCAACGCGCTTCGCGCAAAGCTCGCGCAGCTTCCTTTCGGCGGTGCGAAACGATACGAAAAATTCGTCAGCGCGAAGGATGGCACGGTCAAATACCTCTTTGAGCTTGAGGATGGAAATCTTGTGGAAGGGGTGCTGATGCGGTATCATTACGGTAACACGCTGTGCATCTCCACGCAGGTCGGCTGTAAAATGGGCTGCGCGTTCTGCGCCTCGACTTTGAACGGGTGCGTGCGGAACCTTGAACCTGGCGAAATGCTCGCCTTCATCGCATGTGCGGAAGAGGATGACCCGCCGCAGGCGGGGTACGAGCGTTCCGTCACAAACGTCGTTCTGATGGGCAGCGGGGAGCCGCTTGACAATTATGACAACACACTTGCGTTCCTGCGCCTCGCGTCCGCGCCGGAAGGCATGAATATCAGCCCGCGCAACATCTCGCTTTCCACCTGCGGGCTGGTTGATAAAATGGAACGACTGGCGGACGAAGCGCCGCATGTTACGCTGAGCGTGTCCCTGCACGCGCCCAACGACGATATCCGAAACGACCTGATGCCCGTGAACCGCGTATATGGGATTGACAAGGTACTTGCGGCGGCGAAGAACTACGCCGATAAAACGGGGCGGCGCGTTATCTTTGAATACGCGCTGGTGGATGGAAAGAACGCGGACGAGCGTTGTGCCGCCCAGTTGGCCGGAAAGCTGCGCGGGATCAACTGCCACGTCAACCTCATTCCGCTCAATCCCGTGGAGGAACGCCGACTTTCCGGCGTTTCGCGGGATCAGGCGAGGCGCTTTGCCGCGTGGCTTGCGGAACGCGGAGTTTCCGCAACCGTCCGCCGCGAGATGGGAACGGATATCCAGGGCGCCTGCGGACAGTTGAGGAGGCGTGTGCTGGAGAACAAACCGGAGGACGACGCATGAGGTATGCCGCAAAAAGCGTAACGGGCGTAAGGTCACAGAATCAGGACGCCATCTTTGTGCCGCGCGGCGGGGAGATATCCCTTGCTGTTGTCGCCGACGGCATGGGCGGTCATAGCGCGGGCGACGTGGCGAGCATGATCGCTGTGAATACGGTTGTTGCCGAGTTAAAAAAGGGCGGCGCAGGCAACGCCGGGTCGCTCATCCTTGAGGCGGTGAAGGCGGCAAACGCTGCGGTTTACGACAAGGCAGCCAAGGATGCGGCTTTGCGCGGTATGGGAACCACTATGGTGCTGGCCCTTCTTTTTAACACGCGTTACGTTGCGGCGAACGTGGGTGACAGCAGGCTGTACCATATCAGCCAGGACCATATCGAACAGGTCACACGGGACCACTCTTACGTGGCGGAGCTCGTTTCGCTCGGCTACATCACAAGGCAGGAAGCCGCGCACCATCCGCGAAGGAATCTGATCACGCGGGCGTTGGGCACCAGGGAATCCGAGCGCGTGGATTTGTTTGAGCGGGAATGGAGAAGGGATGACAAACTCGTCCTCTGCACCGACGGGCTGTATTCGGAACTTGACGAAGAGGATATCCTACATACCGTGCTTTCGACGGAAGACATGCAGGCGGCATGCGATGACCTTGTGGACTGCGCGCTTTATTCCGGCTCCCGCGACAATGTGAGCGTCGTGATCGTGAGCAACGAGGAGGTGCACGCATGATCGGCAAACTCGTCTCAGGACGGTATCTGATTGAGTCCCTTGTGGGCTCCGGCGGCATGGCGAACGTATACAAAGCCTATGACAGAACAGAAAAGAGGATGATCGCTCTCAAGGTACTCAAGGAGGAACATCGGGACGACATGGAATTCATACGGCGCTTTGAGTGTGAAGCCAAAGCGGTGCTTGCGCTTAATCATGAAAACATCGTGCATTCCTACGATGTGGGCGAGGATGAGGGATTGAGCTATATCGTCCTCGAGTATGTAGATGGCAGCACATTGAAGGATATCATCAAAAGCGATGGGCCTCTTTCGCTCAAGGTCGCCACCAATATCGCCTGCCAGGTGCTCGATGCGCTCTCACACGCGCACGAGTGCGGCATCATTCACAGGGATGTCAAACCGCAGAACGTTATCATCACGACAAAGGGTCGGGCGAAGCTGGCGGATTTCGGCATTGCGCGGGACGCGTCCACAACCACGCGTACATTCGCGGGGCAAAGCGTCGTGGGTACGGTTCACTACATCTCACCCGAGCAGGCACGCGGGGAAAACGTCACCGCTGCGAGCGATATCTACTCCTGCGGCATTATGCTCTACGAGATGCTCACGGGCGAAGTGCCCTTCGGCGGGGATAATTCGGTCGCAATCGCGCTCAAGCATCTGCAGGAGGATATCATCCCGCCGCACGAGCTGAACCCCCACATCCCGCGCGCGCTCAATGATATCGTCGTGCGCGCGGTGTCAAAAAACCCGAGGATGCGCTATGCCACGGCGCGGCAGATGAAAGCAGACCTGCTGCGCTCCGTCCGCGAACCGAACGGCAAGTTTGCGCGGCCGCAGCCCGCAGAGGGCGGCGCGGGCAAGAAGAAAACGCATTCCGGCATCATCAACATCGCGATCATGATCACCATCGTGCTGGGTCTTTTCACCGCAATGTTCTTCATTGCGCGCACCATACGGGATGAGGGCGACGGAACCGGGTCGGAGTACATCATACCCACCCTGACTGGAAAAACGCTCGACAAGGCCATTGAGCTCGCTAAACTGCGTGGTTTTACCATCGTTGCCGAGGAGGACAAGCCTTACAGCAACGATTACGACGAGGGCGTGGTCATGGAGCAGACGCCGCTTGCCGGCACGCACGCGAAAGTTGGGGATGTGATTACGGTTGTTGTAAGCGGGGGCAGCGATTATGTGGAGGTTCCCGAGCTGACCGGCTCCACCGCCACCACCGTCA
>CAZJYV010000026.1:0-15295 GCA_964550295.1 uncultured Clostridium sp.
CTCAAGGAACTGATCGCGCAGTTGTAACAACATCAAACGCGCCTTCCGCCAAACCGGCGGAAGGCGCGTTTTATTGCCCGCAATTCGATTGCTTCTATGAGATGACGTTCCTCGCCCACGAGCCGTTGATCAGCAGGGGCATGGCGATGCAGATTTTGATTGCGTCACATAACTGGATGCACAGGTAAATGAGCACGATATCCAGGTTGGTCAGATAGCACAGCACATACGCGAGCGGCAGCGCGACGACCCATGTGAACACGCTGTCAAAGAGCAGCGTAATAATCGTTCTGCCCCCGGAACGTATGGTGAAATAAGCCGCATGCGTGAGCGAATGCAGCCACAGCGCGCCGCCTGCAACGATGAGCATTCGCGTCGTCATCGCGCGTACATCTTCGCCAACGTTGTAGATCAGCGGGATGAAGCCCGCGCAGGCAATGATGAGCAAACCGATGAAAACGTGCAGCACGATGGTTGTGAAGATGAGCTTTGTGTTTTCCTCGCGCGCGCCTTTGATATCATTCGCGCCAAGCTTTTGTCCGGCAAGGATGGATATGGCGTTACCCATAGCGAACATGGCGACTGCAAAAAGCTGCCATACCGTTGAGGTGATGTTGGTTGCGGCAACAACCTGCAGCCCGCGCACGGAATAACACTGGTTGATCAGCGCCGTACCTGCGCTCCAGAGAAACTCGTTGAGAAGCAGCGGCATGCCGGTGACGACGATTTTCTTCACGAGCGCGACGGGAATGCGCAGACTGTTGAGCGCGCCTTTGATAAAGGGATGTTTTGCACTGTTTTTATACGTATAGGCGATCAGGATCGCCATTTCAACATAGCGGGCGATGATTGTCGCCAGGGAAGCGCCGCGCACACCCATGTTCGGAAAGCCGAACTTTCCGTAGATCAGCAGATAATTGAGCACGAAGTTGACGAGGATTGACGCGATGCTCGCGCGCATGGGTGCCTTGATTTCCGCCGTTTCGCGTAAAGTACTTGAAAAACTCTGGCTCACCATAAACGGCAGCAGCCCCCACAGGGCGATATTCAGATAACCCTTCGCCTCGCTCAGCGTCAGTTCCGGAGATGCGGCGCTGTCCGCCGTGCCGTGAATGTAGAGGGCGAGCAGCTTATCCCCGAACAGGCTGAAAGCGACCGCGGCAATCGTGGTGATGGCGAGACCGATCAGCAGTTTGAAACGAAACGTATGGCGCAATCCTTCATGGTCGCCGACGCCTGCGTATTGCGCACCGAATATTGACGCGCCGGAGAGCGCGCCGAATATGGAAAGCTGGAACACGAAGATGAGTTGGTTGACGATTGCCACACCGGATATCGATTCCGTGCACAGCGCGCCGACCATAACATTATCAAGCAGGTTCACAAAGTTTGTGATGCCCTGCTGGATCACCATAGGCAGCACGAGGGAGATGAGCGCTATGTAAAACGCCTTATCGCCGATATATTTTTTTCTGAAAGAACCGAGAGCGCGAGGTTTGAAATCTTCCATACAACAACCTTTCCCAATAGCCGCGATGAATAGCATAACATATCTGTTTCTATCTGGCAATTCCGACCGGCGGTGCGTGTTAGGATTGCGTTAGGAGTTGTGCCGGTTCATTGAAATAATAGGTTCGACATGGTAAAATAAATACGCGAAAAATCGAGGATAACGGAGGAATGAAAGTATGCGCATCGATCCCGAATGCATTCAGCTGATCCGGGAACTGTCGCAGGCCAGATCGCCCTCTGGTTTTGAGGATGAAACGCTGCTCGCCGCACGACAAGGCGCGCAAGGCGTGGGCAGGATTGAGGAAGACTGCATGCGCAACCTTTATATTCACCGTGAAAAGAACTGCGGCAAGCCGATGCTCATGCTCGACGCGCACGGCGACGAGGTGGGGCTGATGATCCAATCGATCAAACCGAACGGAACGCTGCGCTTTGTGTCGTTGGGCAGTTGGACGGAAGGCGCCCTCAAGGGCGCCAAGGTGCTTGTGCGCAACGCGCGCGGCGCGTGGATACCGGGCGTGATCGCCTCGCGGCCGCCGCATTTCATGGGCGGGGAAAAGGTCGCGTCGGCTGAACCGCTGCGGGATCTCGTCATAGACGTCGGCGCGCGCAGCGATACGGAGGCGCGGGAATGCTTCCACATCCGCATCGGCGAGCCGGTTGTGCCGGAAACTCTTTTTTCCTATGATGAGGAGAATGATCTCATGATGGGCAAGGCGTTCGACTGTCGGATCGGCTGCGCGGTCGTCATCGAAACCATGCGAAGAATTATGGATCTGGAGCTTGAAGTGGATGTGGTTGCTTCCATCTCCAGCCAGGAGGAATTCGAAGGACACGGCGCGATGGTGGCGGTCAACCGAATTCAGCCTCGGGTCGCGATCGTGTTTGAGGGATGCCCTGCGGACGATACCTTCAACGAACCCTATGCGGTGCAAACCGCGCTCAAAGCCGGTCCCATGATCCGCTTCATGGATGTTTCCATGATTGCGAATCCGCGTTTTCAGCGCTATGCGCTCGATCTGGCGGAAACACTCGGTATGCCCATGCAGGCTTCCGTGCGCGAAGGCGGCGGCAACAACGGCGCGGCGATCTGCCGTGCGCTCGGGGGCGCGCCCGTGATCGTGATGGGCGTTCCCGTCCGCCATATACATGCGCCTTGCGGAATCACGAGTTATTTCGATTTTGAAGCAACGGTTTCGATGGCGGTGGAGCTGATCAGGCGCATGGACGCGGCGCTTATCGCGTCCTTTTGAGGATGAAAATCCGGGCGAAATACTTCGATGTGAATCAGCTGCTCGCCTATGGCGAGATCGGGCTTAAAAACGGCTTTTTCACGGATGTGCGGCCGCTTGCGGGCGACCCGCCGCCCGATACGCCGTATCTTTTGCCCGCGCTTTGTGATATCCATACGCATGGCAATTCAGGCCATGATTTTTCGGACGGGGATTACGACGGCCTTGTCGAAATGGCGCGCTTTCTGTACCGACACGGCGTGGCACGCTTTTCGCCCGCAACGATGTCCCTTCCGGAGGAACATCTTGCACGTGCCTGTGAAAACGCAAAACGTTTCCATGAAAATCCGGTTCAAGGCTGTGCGCGGCTCGTCGGCATCACGATGGAAGGACCTTTTTTTTCGCGTGAAAAACGCGGCGCGCAATCGCCCGATTACCTGATCGCCCCGGATTACGACTTCTACGCGCGGCTGCAGAAGGTTTCCGGGGGATTGATCAAAATCGTTTGCGTCGCGCCTGAGCTTCCGGGTGCGGAGGCGTTCATCAAAAGGGTGTCCGGCGAGGCAAAAGCTGCCCTCGCTCACACAAACTGCGATTACGAGGCCGCCTGCGCCGGGTTCGATGCCGGGGCAAGCCATGTTACGCATCTGTATAATGCCATGGCTCCCATGCACCACCGCGCGCCGGGGCCGGTTCCTGCGGCGGCGGAGCGCGGGCATGTGAGCGCCGAGCTGATTTGTGACGGACTGCATGTGCATCCCGCGATGGTCAGGGTGGCTTATGCGCTCTTGGGCAAGCACAGGCTCTGTCTCGTCAGCGACGCAATGGCCGCCTGCGGCATGGAGGATGGAGCCTACACGCTTGGCGCGCAGTCGGTTACTGTGAAGGAAGGGCGCGCGACGCTTGCAAACGGCACGATCGCGGGCTCCACGGCGGATCTGTGGAGCTGCATGAAAAACGCCGTTGCGTTCGGCATCCCGCTGGAAAGCGCATCTCGCATGGCATCAACAAACCCGCTGCGTGTAATCGGCCAAGCGCAGCCGGTCATCCTGTCCCGTGAGAAAGCAGCGCATGTTTTATGTACGGATGAATTAGAGATACTCGATATATATACATAAAGCGTGCTGCTCCGTTTGTCCGCTTCATTGAACCGTCATACAAAGGTGCTTGCTGCATAATGAAAGGAACCGTTATCGATGGGTGTTGAAAAGAAGTACGGTTTGCATTTCGGTCGCATGGAAAAGGGCCGAAGGAATCTGATTACGGATGTGCCCGGCGTTAAAGTCGGCCATTTTACCATACACGAGGGCGAGGTGCATACGGGCGTGACCGTGCTCATCCCGCACGGGGGGGATCTGTTCCACGATAAATGTCCCGCGGCGGTGCATGTGATCAACGGGTTCGGCAAAAGCGCGGGGCTTGTGCAGGTTGCGGAGCTCGGCTCGATCGAAACGCCGCTCGTCTTTACGAACACGCTTTCGACGGGCGCTGCGTGGGATGCGCTCGCCCGCTACATGGTTGAAACAAACGGGGATATCGCGCTTAAAACCGGCTCCGTGAACCCGGTGGTGTTCGAGTGCAATGATGCCTATCTCAACGACATGCGCGGCTTTCATATTATAAAAGAGCATGTCAGGGAGGCGCTCGATCGCGCCGCGGAAGACTTTGAGGAAGGTGCGGTCGGCGCGGGCGCCGGCATGTGCTGTTATTCCCTCAAAGGCGGCATCGGCAGCGCCTCGCGCGTATTTTCGCTCTGTGGAAACGAATATGTTTTGGGTACGCTGCTGCTCACAAACTTTGGATCGCTCCAAGACCTCATTGTTGCGGGCGAGCCTGTGGGGGAAAGGCTGTATGCCAAACAGCACGCGGATGCAGAACCGGACAAGGGCAGCGTTATCATCGTCATCGCAACGAACGCGCCGCTTTCCGATCGGCAGCTCCTTCGCGCGGCGAAGCGCGCACAAAGCGGGCTTGCGCGCACCGGAAGCATTTCAGGCACGGGCAGCGGGGAGATCGCGCTGGCGTTTTCCACCGAAAACCGCATGCCCCATTATTCGGCGGGCGAACCCGTCCGGGTATCGCAGGTGTTCGAGGATGATATGGATGTCGTTTTCCGCGCCGTGATCGAATGTGTGAGCGAAAGCGTAATCAGCTCTATGCTGCACGCAGAGCGCACCGTCGGCCGCGCGGGTCACATAAAGGAAAGCCTGAAAATGTTATTGGAGGAGGAAGCATGAGCAATATCAACGAAAATTTCCGTTTTCTCAACGTTGGACTGCCAGAGGACATCGCCCGGCTCAAAGCCTGGGGAGATATCGACGAGGCGGTTCGCCTGATCGACCTGCGGCTGAAGGATGAAATCCCCCAGCCCCTGCGTGCTTGCTTCATCGTCCAACGCGAGATGATGCTCCGCCTTGCGGATGATTATATCTTCACCTACGAACAGGCGATGGAAACGGCGTCGGAACGAATCGCCGGTTTTACGCAGGAGGAGTTTGCCTCCCTTGTGGACAAGGGGCGCATCGATTGGATCTACCTCAACGGCGGGAAACGCTACTTCAAACGCTTCGTCAACACCCTCATCAAAACCGATCCCGCGATCAAGGCAAGAAGCATTCAGATAAAACGGGAAAAGGGCGAGGAAACGCCCGAGGCCGAGGCTTCGACCGCCCGCGAGGAGATGCTCAACCGCTCCATGCGCATCATGCGCGAAAAGGGCGCTTTCGCCAACTGCATCCGCATCCGGGCAAGCGTAAAAATCAAGGACGAGGCTTTTGAAAAAGGCAGGCTTGTGAAGGTGCATCTGCCCATCCCCGCCGCATGTTCCCAGCAGAGCGAAATCAAGCTGCTGTCCTTCTCAGAGGAACCCAAATATATCTCGCCCGAGGACGCGCCGCAGCGCACGGTTTATTTCGAGCGCGTGCTCGAGGAGAACCGCGAATTTTATGTGGAATATTCCTATGTGCATACCGCGCGCTTCTGCGACCCCGCAAGCATCCGCGCGGATGAAACGCAGCCGGACTTCTTCTTGGGGGAGGAGAACCCGCACATCGTCTTTACGCCCTATATCCGGGCGATTACGGAGGAACTGGTCCGCGGCGTTTCCGATCCTGTCGAAAAAGCGCGGCGCATCTACGGGTTTGTGACGGGTCGCGTCAAGTATTCCTTTATGCCCAACTACTTCGTACTGGAGAACATTCCGGAAAACGCTGCGCGCAACTTCAAGGGTGACTGCGGCGTGCAGGCGCTGCTGTTCATTACATTATGCCGCTGTGCGGGCATCCCCGCGCGCTGGCAGAGCGGCCTTTCCGCCGAGCCGTACGATGTAGGCGCGCATGACTGGGCGATGTTCTATATTGCGCCTTATGGCTGGCTGTTCGCCGATCCGTCCTTTGGCGGATCCGCGCACCGTGCGGGCAATGAGGAACGCCGCTGGCACTATTTCGGCAACCTTGATCCGTATCGGATGGTTGCCAACCGGGCGTTCCAGCATCCGCTTGACCCGCCCATGACACATTGGCGCGCCGACCCGTATGACAACCAACTCGGCGAAATCGAATACGAGGATCGTTCGCTTCGCTGGAGCGAGTACGAGCGCATCCAAACCATGACAGATTATCAAGAGCTGCTCAAATAAAAGGAGAGAACATGACGAACAAAACCCTGCCCTTCACACGGGAACAGATCGAGGAGATCACAAAAACCTACCCTACGCCCTTCCACATTTACGACGAGGCGGCGCTCCGCCGCCGCGCGCGCGATCTGAAGGCCGCTTTTTCATGGAATCCCGGTTTTCACGAACATTACGCCGTCAAGGCCTGTCCGAATCCGGTGATCCTCCAAATCCTCAACGAGGAAGGCTGCGGCACGGACTGCGCGAGTTATGCGGAACTGATGCTTTCGGAGGCTATCGGCGTCACGGGAGAGGATCTGATGTTCTCCTCCAACGACACGCCCGCGCAAGATTTTGAGTACGCGAGAAAGCTTGGCGCAACGATCAATCTTGACGATATCACGCACATCGATTTTCTCGCAAAACACGGCGGCATTCCCGAGCTGATCAGCTGCCGTTTTAACCCGGGCGGAGAGTTCCGCATCGGCACGCAGATTATGGGCAATCCGGCGCAGGCGAAGTTCGGCTTCACGCGCGCGCAGCTCACTGAAGGCTTCCGAAAGCTCAAGGTCATGGGGGCGAAGCGCTTTGGCCTGCACGCGTTCCTCTCCTCCTGCAACACGGACAACATGTATTATCCCACGCTCGCGAAGCTTCTGTTCAACACCGCGCGGGAGCTGCACGAGGAGGTTGGCGTGGAAATCGCCTTTATCAACCTGTCCGGCGGCATCGGCATCCCGTACCGCCCGGATGAGAGCGCGACGGATATCGCCTTCATCGGCGCGAAGGTGCGCGAGGTATATGCGGAGGTTTTCGGCAACACCGATATGCGCCCGGCGATTTTCACCGAGCTTGGCCGCTACATGACCGGTCCGGTCGGCTATCTCGTGACGCGGGCCGTCCATCATAAGGATACGTACAAGCATTTCATCGGCGTGGACGCGTGCGCCGCGAATTTGATGCGCCCTGCGATATACGGCGCATACCATCACATCACGGTGCCTGGCAAGGAGAATACGCCGGAAGATCATCTGTACGATGTGATCGGCTCGCTCTGCGAGAGCAGCGACTGCTTTGCGGTGGACAGGATGATGCCGGAGGTGGAGGAGGGCGACCTTCTCGTTATCCACGACACGGGCGCGCACGGCTTTTCGATGGGCTATAATTACAACGGCAAGCTCAGGAGTGCCGAGCTTCTGCTGCGGGAGGACGGCTCTGTGCAACGCATCCGCCGTGCGGAAACCAACCGCGATTATTTTGCCACTCTCGATATCCTGAACCTGCCGCGCCTGAAGGAGGAGATATGATGTCGGCCCAAACGAAAAAGATCAACAAGCTGCGCCTCGGGCAGTTCCCAACGCCCATGTATGAGCTGAAGAACCTTGGAAAAGAACTGCAGCGCAAACTGTACGTCAAGCGCGATGATTTATCCGGCGTCAGCACCGGCGGCAACAAAGTGCGCAAGCTCGAATACCTTCTCGCGGATGCGTTGGAACAGGGTGCGGACATCGTGCTCACAACCGGCGGAGCGCAATCCAACCACGCCATGCTGACGGCGGCCTGCTGCAACATGCTGGGTCTGGACGCCCTGCTGATACTCAAGGGGCGCGGCGTGATGGGGCGGGTAGGCAACCTGATGATCAACGAGCTGCTGGGAACCGAAGTCCGCTTTGTGGACACGGATACGTACGATGATGTGTATGCCGAAATGCAGCGCGCGGAAGACGATCTGCGCGCCATGGGTAGGAAGCCTTATCACATCCCCGTGGGCGGCAGCGTGGCGCTGGGAACACTCGGCTATGTGGACTGCGCGAAGGAAATTTTTTCCGACGCGCTCGAGCAGGGCAAACGCATCGACCGCATCGTCTGCACCGCGGGCAGCGGCGGAACCATGGCCGGGCTTGTGCTCGGCGCGCTGCTGTATGGGGATGGCTGCAAGGTCACCGGCATCGCGGTGGACGACGATCCGTTCGCGGACATCGTCGCGGAGCTTGTCAACGACGCGGCGGCGCTCCTGGGCAGAACGGAGATTCATATTGCGGCTTGCGATGTGGACGTGCGCCCGTATTTCGGCGCCGGGTACGCCAAACCATCGGAGGCAGGGCTTGAGGCGATCCGCCTTACCGCCAAAACCGAAGGGATGATCCTCGATCCCGTTTATACCGGCAAAACCATGGCGGGTTTGATCGATCTTTGCCGCAAGGGCGAAATCGGTGTAAACGAAACCGTCGTTTTCCTGCACAGCGGCGGCATTGCCTCGGTATTTGCAATCGACCCGCTCGATACGGTAAAATAAGCAAAAAGGCAGGGATGGACAGCGGCATGAAAAAAACCATCGGCATCATCGGCGGCATGGGCCCCCTCGCGACGGTTGATCTGTATCGCAAGATCGTGCTGCACACCAAGGCTGCCAACGACCGCGCGCATATCCATGTGATCATCGATTCGAACACAGCCGTGCCGGATCGAACGGCGGGCATTCTCGGCACAGGGCCAAGCCCGCTGCCTGAACTCGTTAAATCCGCCAAGCTGCTTGAGGCTGCAGGAGCTGATTTTTTGATCATGCCCTGCAACACGGCGCATTTCTTCTATGAACATATTGCCCGGGAAACCAAGCTGCCCTTGCTTCACATGCTTCGCCTCACGGCTGGTGAGATCAAGCGGCAGCGGCTTGGCAGGGTTGCGCTGCTGGCGACCGACGGCACCGTGAAAACAGGCATTTACGCAAAACTTTTTGATGAGTACGGCGTCCCCCATATCCTGCCGGATGCGGATGAACAAAGGGCTGTGATGGATGTGATCTACAACGGCGTCAAAGCGGGGCGGACGGATTACGACACGGCAAACCTTCGCGCAGCGCTCGATGCGCTCATCAAACGGGGCGCAGAGGCTTTCGTGCTCGGCTGCACGGAGCTGCCGGTTGCGTTCGAGGATTATCATCTCGATTATCCCGCGGTCGATCCGACGCTCGTGCTGGCACTCGCCGCCGTCGAAGCGGCGGGGTATGATGCGATTCCCTGAATGCTCCATCGACCGGGCGTCGTCCGCGCGCTGCCCCGCTTAACTGAATCGGAAAAGGAGATCGCGTATGGGTACGGTTGGGTACATTTTGCTGAGTCTGCTCGCCCTTGTCGCTTTATTGCTGCTTGCCGCTGTGATCAACGCGCTGCGCATCAAAGCAAAAAAAACACCGGCGCAGTCCGTTCTGACGTGGACGGATGATGAGGTTGCGCTCGACGCGCAGCGCCTTTCCCGCATGATTCAGGTGCCGACGATTTCCGTTGCGCCGGGCGGGGATCTCGCGGAATTCCGCAAGCTTCAAACAGTGATGGAGGAGCTTTTTCCCCGCGTGTTCGCAACCTGCGAAATCAACGATTTCGACGGCAGCCTGCTGATCCGCTGGAAAGGACGCGATTCTTCCCGCAGCATGGTGCTCATGGGTCATCAGGATGTTGTGCCCGCCACCGAGCCGGATTGGAAACACCCTGCTTTTTCAGGCGTGGTTGACGGCGGCAGGATCTATGGACGCGGCGCGATGGACTGCAAGTGTACCCTTATGACCGAGCTTGCCGCGATGGAGGAATTGATGGCCGAGGGCTTCACGCCCGCGTGCGACGTTTACCTCGCCTCCTCCGCAAACGAGGAAATTTCCGGCGGCGGCGCGGCGGCTACGGTGAACTACCTGAAACAAAACGGTATCCGCCCCGCGTTCATCATGGACGAGGGCGGCGTTGTATCCAGCCGTTTTTTTCCGGGGCTCTCCGGTCAATGCGCGGTTATCGGCGTAACGGAGAAAGGCTTTATCAACATCAAGCTCACGGCAAAGAGCCGCGGCGGCCATTCGTCCACCCCGCCCCGCCATAACCCTCTGGCGCGGCTTGCCGCATTCATCAACGAGATGGAGCGTACGCGCCCCTTTGCCAAAAGGTATTCCCCGGTGGTGCTTCGCATGTTCAAATGCCTTGCGCCTTCGCTTTCCTTCCCGATGCGCCTGCTCTTTGGCAACATGTGGCTTTTTGCGCCGCTGCTCAAAGTGCTTTTACCCGCGGCCTCTCCGTTCGGTGAGGCGATGCTTGCGACCACCTTCTGCTTTACCATGTGCGACGGATCCCCGGCGCCCAATGTGATCCCCGCCGAAGCGCACGCACTGTGCAACCTGCGCTGCATCGCCCATCAGGATATGGAAGCAACCGTTGCCCTCATTAAGCAAAAAGCCGCCAAGTTCGATCTTGATGCGGAGGTCATGACGGGGCGCAATTCGTCCAATATCGTCGATATGGATGGAAAGGCGTTCGCCTATCTCGAAGCGTGTGTCCGCGCCTGTATGCCGGATGTTTCCGCCGTGACGCCTTATATGATGATGGGCGGCACCGACTGCCGAGAGTTTGAGAGCATAAGCGACGGATGTTTGCGCTTTTGCCCGATCCGCCTTTCGTCCGAACAGATTTCAAGCGCGCACAGCGTCAATGAGAATGTGAACGCGCAGGCGCTGACCGAAGCGCATAAATTCTACCGTTACGTAATCGAGAATTATCGATGAAGGATTATGCAGAATGGAACCTGCGCATCGCGGAACCTGACGCGCAGGCAATGACAGCAGCGCGCGCACGCTGGAATGCAATCGCTAAACCGCTTGAAGGTCTCGGCCTTCTCGAAAAGGTTGTCGTTCAAATCGCGGGCATCCAGCAAAGCGCGGATGCAGATATTTCCCGCCGCACTGTGATTGTGATGTGCGCGGATAACGGCGTAGTCAGAAAAGGTGTCACACAAACGGGGCAGGAGGTTACGGCGATCGTAACGGAAAACATCGCGCGCGGCGACACGAGCGTTTGCCGCATGGCGCGGATCGCCTGCGCCGACGTGGTGCCTGTGGATATCGGCGTCGCGCGGCAGGTGGATATCCCCGCCATCGGGCAGAGGAACATCCGCAGGGGAACCGCCGATATAACCGAGGAGCCTGCCATGACAAGAGAAGAAGCCTTCCTTGGAATTGAAACCGGCATCGAGATGGTTCGGTTGATCAAAGAACAAGGCGCCCGCCTTGTAGCTGCGGGGGAGATGGGCATCGGCAATACCACGACCAGCAGCGCCGTTACGGCGGTTTTGACAGGAAGACCGATTGAGGAAGTGACGGGCAGGGGTGCGGGGCTTTCCCTCGAAGGGCTTAGCCGAAAGTTCAACGCGGTCCATCGGGCAATCGAAGCCAATGCGCCGGATGCTTCCGACGCGCTGGACGTTCTCCACAAGGTCGGCGGACTTGATATTGCGGGCATAGCCGGCATGTGCATCGGCGGCGCCCTGCATCGCTTGCCGGTCGTGCTGGACGGGTTCATTTCGCTCGCCTCCGCTCTCGTTGCGGTGCGGCTTTGCCCGCGCTGCGCGCCGTACCTGCTGGCAAGCCATGTTTCAAAAGAACCGGCGGCGCGTATCCTGCTGGATGAACTCAAGCTGAATCCGATCATCTGCGCAGAGCTGTCCCTTGGCGAGGGAACCGGCGCCGTCGCCGCGCTGCCGCTGTTTGATATGGCGCTTGCCGTATACAGGGAGATGGCAACCTTCGGGGATATTTCCGTTGAGGCGTATCAGCCGCTATGCTGAAGCTCGTCACGGGCGGCGCGTCATCCGGCAAGTCCGCGTTCGCCGAAAATCTCGTCACAACAAGCGGAATCAACCCGCGCGCGTATGTCGCATGTATGATGGTGCGCGACGGGGAGGATGAGCTGCGCGTCGCGCGGCACAGGGCGCTCCGGGTGAGCAAGGGCTTCCTTACAATCGAAGCTCCGACGGAGCTTCGATCGGTCGCCTTTCCCCAAAGCGGGGTGGTTCTGATCGAGGATATTGCCAACCTCGCCGCGAACGAGTGCTTTTCCACCAAGCAGGGATGGAACGGCGCGAAGGAGCGCATCCTGTCGGGCGTTGTCATGGCAAAGGAAACCTGCGCGCTAACGGTCGCCGTCACCTGCGAAATCGCGGCGGACGGCATCGGCTACGATGCGCTCACGCAGCGGTACATCGCGTTGCTTGCCGAAGTGAACGCCGCAATCGCCGCGCTGGCGGACGAAGCGTATGAGGTCGTATGCGGCTTGCCGATCGTACTCAAAGGAGGACGTGCATGAGGCTGATCCGGTCGTTTTGTATGGCGCTTTCGATGTATTCGCGCTTGCCTGTTCCGCGCGTTGCCTGGCTGGAGGAGAACAGAACCTACGCTCTGTGCTTTTTTCCGGTCGTGGGCGCGTTCATTGGTTTATTTTGGCTGTTATGGTTTCTGCTTGCGCGGCTGCTGGGTTTTGGCGCAATATTGAACGCCGCCGTCGCGTCGCTGATTCCGCTTGCCGTGTCAGGCGGCATTCATATGGATGGGTTTCTCGATACAGCGGACGCGCTCGGCTCCCATGCGCCCCGCGAGCGGATGCTTGAAATCATGAAGGATCCCCATGTCGGCGCGTCTGCGTTGATCGCGGGGATCGTTTATGCCCTGCTTGCCTTTGCGCTGTGGACAGAGGTTGACATTGCCTCTCCCGCGCTGTTTGCTTTGCTGCTGATCCCCGTGCTTTCCCGTGCGCTTTCAGCGCTTGCCGTGGCGACGTTTCAAAGCGCAAAGGGCGACGGTTTGCTTGTTGCCTTTCAAAAAGCGGCGGATGTAAAAATATTGCGCATTATATCCGCGCTTTGGATTCTTACCGCAGCTGCGATCATGATTGGGCGCGCGTCATTTGGCGGCGGCGCTATCCTTTTGACTGCGCTCGCGTCGTTCGCCGTCTACCGCGTGATGTCCTACAAACGCTTTGGCGGCACGACAGGGGATTTGGCAGGGTGGTTTGTGCAGGTTTGTGAGCTTGCGTGCCTCGCTTCGTTCGTGGTTGCGGAAAGGATCGGCGGCTTATGATCCAGTTATTAATCGTGGGCGCGGCCGGCCAGAACAAGGCGTGCTTCGCCCGGGAAGAATCGGATGTGCTGGATCACGCGCATATCGTGATCCGCGATCGGATGAAGGCGGGTTGCTCCTATGAAGAAATCCTCGCATTTCTCATTTCTCACGAGGTCGTCATATGCGGCGAAGTGGGCAGCGGCGTAGTTCCCGTCGATGCGTTTGAGCGCCTCTGGCGCGAGGAAACGGGCAGGCTTTGCTGTGACATGGCGCAGGCCGCCGGAACAGTGGTGCGCGTGGTTTGCGGACTGCCGCAGGTTTTGAAAGGAAATGCCGAATGGAAATAGTCGTCATCCGTCACTCGATCGCCGAAGGGAATCTCCGGCATGTTTTTTTGGGCAGGACGGACGATCCGCTTGCCTTGTGCGGCGTGGAGCTTGCGTGTAAACGGCGCGCGGAGCTTCCCCGGGTGGAACGCGTTTATCACAGTCCGATGCTGCGCGCGCGCTGTACGGCGCGCCTCGTCTGGCCGGAAGCGATGAAGACCGAGGTCGCAGGTTTGCGCGAGATGGACTTCGGCCTGTTTGACGGACGCACGAACGACGAATTAACGGAAGATCCCGTCTATCGCGCTTGGCTCGCGCAGGACGAGTGGGAGGGATATCCCGGCGGAGAGAGCTTTGAGCAGGCAAAAAAGCGGTGCGATGATGCATTCCGTTTCGTTGCGCGGGACGCGACCGAACGCGGTCTGTCGCGCATCAGCGCGGTGATGCACGGAGGCACCGTGATGAGCATCATGGGGTTGTATACGGATGTCAAGCTCAACTATACCGATTTGCTCGTGAAAAATTGCGAGGGCTTTCTGCTGGAGACAACATACCATAAAGGCAAAGTCGTTGTTGCGGGGTGGAAGAGGATATAACACAACCGAAGATCATGAAAAGGGCTTCCGCCGTGACAGCGGAAGCCCTTGCTAAATGCCTCTATTTTCTTTTAGATTCGCTCGCTGCCGACGATCAGTTCTCAACGATGCTGCGGATATCGCGCACGAGCGCGTCCAAGCTGTAATGGCCGGAAAGCGCGCTGTTGAGGTAGGTGACATGCACGCGGTCGCTGCTGTCTAACTCAACAAGGCCTTGGATCGGGTTGACGCCGAAGTAGTAGCTTTGTTTGGCGTCCGGCGAATGAACGAGAAAGAACAGATAAATGCCATCCTCCTGCGGCACGGTCGCGTCGACCGCCGTGTAGGCAAGGGATTTGAGCGTAGCCGCATCGGTGATTTCATCGCAAAGCGCGGGGCAGTAAATGACCTGAATCACTTCGCCGTAGCGCAGGCTTCCCTTGAGGGTGCCGTATGCTTCTACTTGTACGACGGACGCAGGCAGCGTGTTTTCGATTGTGGAACTTGCGGAATCCGCGCGGAAACGCGTACCCGTAAGCGCGGGGATATCCGCCACGCGGCCGATAAAAATCTGGGAGGAAGCATTGACCAGCGCCGCGAGGTCCTTATAATAAAACAGGTCCGAAGGCGCGGCGACGATGCTGCTTTGCTCGCTGATGTTCGCACGGATCTCTCTCAGGGACAGCTTTGCGCCGGAAAACAACACTTCGCCGTCCGCCGTTACCGGCAGCGGTTCATCCGTCAGGAGCGTATAATTCGCTGTATTTTCGCTGTAATAAACGTCGGCATCGTCGCTGGCGAGATAGAGAAGATAAGTTTCGCTCTCCTTCATGACGCCGTCCGTGCAGTGGATGAGATCACCCTTGGATGCGGAACCGGCGAGCACGTCGTTCACTTCGAGATCGTAGCAGGCAATTCCTTCCTCGTTGAGGTGGGTGCGCACGCATGATCCCATGACCACGAGCGATGCGTCGCGGTACAGCCTTTGCGCGTCGGACCAGATCCGTTCATCCGTCGCTTTGGTGCCGGTGACGGAGGAACATGCGCACATCAAAAGCAACAGCACGGCGCATAACAGTGCAACAAGCTTGAGGTTGTTCTTCATGCCACTCCCTCCTTCCTGCAACGGGTTAGGGGTTACCTATTATCATAAACGCTGCTTTCGTCTA
>CAZJYV010000027.1:0-4847 GCA_964550295.1 uncultured Clostridium sp.
GTCTCTTATCTTTCCCTTGTCTTTTCTTGCACTATATAGTTTTCAAGGTGCGATGTTGTCGCTTTTTGTTATTGTCTTGCGCGACAGCTTTTGTATAATAGCAAACCCGATTCAGAATGTCAATGCCTTTTTTCGCAACTTTTCGATTTTTCTTAACGTTTGCATCCGAAAGGCCGAAAGCATATAATATCGAGGAAGTAAAAACACAGGAGGCGTCATGGATTCTCGGCCTGTTGGTTTTTTTGACAGCGGTATCGGCGGAGCGAGCGTATTGAAGGTCGCCTTATCCAAACTGCCGAATGAGAACTATATCTATTACGGTGACGACGGCAACGCCCCCTACGGCGACCGGAGCGCGGCGGATATCGAACATCTGACCCTCGCCTGTATGGACAGGCTTTCGGATTTGGGCGTCAAGGCGATCGTGATCGCCTGCAATACGGCAACGGCGACCTGCATCGGCGAGGTTCGCCAGCATCTTTCCATCCCGGTCGTCAGCGTCGAGCCCGCGATTAAACCCGCCTGTGAGGTGCCAGGGCATGGCAAAGTGCTCATGCTCGCCACCGCGGCGACAACCATGCTTGAACGATACCATGCGCTCGTTGCGCGTATGCCCGAGCCTGAGCGCGTGGTCAGCGTTGCCTGCCCCGGCCTTGTGGAGCGCATCGAGCGCGGTTTGCTGAAGCCCGGCGATTTCGACGATCTTTTGGATGACCACCTGTCTTTTCTGCGTGGACAGCGTGTGGACGCGATCGTGCTCGGCTGCACACATTATATCTTTATTGATGAAGCGATTTCCGTTTACGCAAGAGCGCATTTCACGGGCGCATGCCGATTGTTCGACGGCAACGCCGCCACGGTGCGGCAACTCAGCCGCATTCTCGAAGCAAACGGGATTGCGAACGGCGTGGGGAACGCAGCCGTCGAATACCACACCAGCGGGGAACGGGTTCTGCTCGAGCCTTTATTCCGTTCGCTCATATCCTGCAGAGATCAATCTTTTTGAGCGGCGTCGTCTCCTCGATCGGCCCGCCGCCGAGGCACACCTCATCCTTGTACAATACAACCCATTGTCCGGGCGTCACGGCGCGTTCCGGCTTTTCAAACGCCACGTGGCAGCCTTCGTCCTTCATTGTTATGTGTACAGGCGTATCCTCCTGCCGGTAACGGAATTTCGCCGTGCAGGCAAATTTCCGCGCGAGCGGTTCCCCCGCGATGAAGCTGACATTCTTTGCTTCGAGCGCGGTCGAAAACAGCTCCTCGTGTTCACCCTGCTGCACGATCAAAAGATTGCGTTCCATATCCTTGGCGATGACAAACCAGCTTTTGCCTGAGCTGTCGCGAATGCCCCCAATACCCAGCCCTCTTCTCTGACCGAGCGTATAATACATCAGCCCGTCGTGCCGTCCGACTGTCTTGCCCTCGAGGGTGACGATGTCGCCCGGCTGCGCGGGCAGGTATTGCATCAGAAAGCGTTTAAAGTTGCGTTCCCCAATGAAGCAGATGCCGGTGGAATCTTTTTTCATAGCAGTCGCGAATCCGGCTTGCGCGGCGATTGTTCGCAGCTCGCTCTTTTGCAGCGACCCGATGGGAAACAGAACCGTTTTAAGCTGTGCCTGCGTCAGTCCTGCAAGAAAATAGGTTTGATCCTTGTTCAAATCGGCTGCGCGCAGAAGCCGCACGGCAGCGCCCACCTTGTCGAGACGCGCGTAATGGCCCGTCGCCATTGCATCCGCGCCGGCGGTCATGGCGAGGTCGAGGAACGCCCTGAACTTGATTTCGCAATTGCATAGCACGTCCGGATTCGGCGTGCGCCCCGCGGCATATTCGGAAAGAAAGTATGAAAAGACCCGTTCCCGATATTCCCGGGCGAAGTTGACCGTATAATACGGGATCTCAAGCCTGTCGCAGACGCGCCGCACATCTTCGTGATCCTGTTCCGCTGTGCAGACGCCTTGCTCGTCCTCCTCCTCCCAGTTCTTCATAAAAACGCCCGTCACATCAAAGCCCTGCCTCTTGAGGAGCAGGGCGGCAACGGAGGAATCCACCCCGCCGGACATGCCGACGACGACGCGTTTTCTAAAGGTGTTTTCTTCCATCATTCCTCCGAGATCAGCCCCGGGCTGCGCACGAGCGGATTGCCGAGGTACAGCTCCGACGCGACGCCGAGCTTATTTCCGTTTTCGATCATCCAAACGCGCTCGACGTACGGCAGGTTCGTCAACGTGTTGATCACGCCGTAAACGAGCATCAACTCTCGTCTGCCCTGCGGAACGGGTGAATCCGCGTTCGCGATCATATCGCGCAGTTTTTCCGCAAAGCCTTCCTTCCAATTAACGATCGCCGTGCCGTCCGCCACATAAACATCGAGGATATCATCTGCGGTGAAACCCGGATAGGCGACGCCGGGATCCGCCGGGCCCGCGAACAGCTCACGCAGGAGGTGCGTGGGGTCGTACGCAAAAGCTCCGGGCACGATACGCGTTGCGGCATGCAGTGCCAGGCCTTCTTCATCCGGATAGTACAGCGAAACACCGTGTCCGACGATATCCCTGAAGTCGGAACGCTCGAAGTAATCCTCGCAAAGGGCGCGCAGACTCCCATCTTCGCCCAGGATGGAGATGCGCACACCGTCCAGACCGGGAATATAGCCGGTGATGGCCATCGTCAGCGCCGCGCACATGAGACTTTCGTCAATTTCATCGTTTTGCGAGCCGTAGCTAAGCACAAGGTCCAGAATATACAGTCGTTCGCCATCCTGCGGCACAGGAGGCGAAACGGGAGGCGTCGCGGTTTCCTCGGTAGCATTCCAGCCTGCGCCGGGGTCGGGCGTAACGTCCGCAGAGGTCAAACCCTCGCTCTCTCCATTATAGCCATAATCATAGAATGTCGGCTCGCGCACGATGGCAATATCCGCAGGCAGCACCGGCTCAAGGCTGTTTTCGCCGGAATCGCCCGCCCGAAGCTTGTCAAAAACCAGCTCGACGAGATCCGCCTCTGTTGCGTTGACCGCATACGTCAGCCCGATTGTGCGCGCGACGACGAGGGAACGGGACGTTTCCGTAAAATATAGCGTTGCCACATGCGTTTCATACGCGACAACCTCGCCCGATGTCTGACTGGGGATCACCTCGTAGTCCTGTTCCATGTTTTTTAGGTAAACATCCAGCGCGTCGCTCACAGGGGACAGCGTCCCCAGCGGCCGACCTTCATAACCCGGTTCAACGCCGTTGAAGAATACATTGACGGAGCTGATGCCTTCTGCAGCATACACGGTTGCGGCGATGGCGGCGCGTGCTGTGAGCCACGCGCGCATCTGTTCCGGAAAATCACCCGTAAAATAAACGTTGCAGACGTCAAGCGAAAGTTCCACATGCTCCAGATAGAGTCCTTCCGGCACGGAAGGCTGCAGAAGCGCGCTGTCCGGTCCGTTGAGCAGACCGCTGATGGCGGCTTGCGCGCGGCTTGTGCCCACCCCGTAAAGAAGCGTATGCTCCTCCGGGTAAAGATTGCGCCCGTCCTCGGAAATGAAATACAGCTCGGCCTTAAAGGACGCGCCCTCATACCCCACGGAGGGGGGCGGCGTCGATGTGTTCTCGGACAGCGCAGGCGGATAGTCACGCTCCTCCGCACAGGCGGAAAAGAGCGGCGTCAGAAGCGCAAGCGTCAAACAAAGCGCGATGGATTGAATTCTTCTGCCGTTCATTCGCCCTCGCCCTCCAGTAGCTGCTTGAAGGCATCATACCCCAGCTTATACAGATTGCCCTCGCTCCTGAGCGTGACGGTAACATCGCGCAGCGTCATGATCTCGCCCGAAGCGTTCGTAATTTCGAGATCCGCGCGCACTTGCGCCTGCCCCGTATCGTCCGAAACAGTATAGGAATAAAGCGTATATGCCGTGATTCGTCCGAAGGAGAGCATCTCTGTTTCAAAATTCGCGTAGGTGGGTTTTTGCATGCCGCCGCTTTCGGTTTCAGCAAAGAGCACATACGCCTTTTCATATTCGCCGCCCATCATCCTATCGAGCGCGCATTTGACGAGCGTCAGCGGTGACACCACCACATCTGCGACATAGCTCATCGGCTCGAGCAGGTCGGAGTTCGCTTCCTGATTGGGCGGAAAACCAAGCTCCTCGCGCGCGACGCGCGCCCCCTCGCCGCTTCCATCCACATCGAAAAGAATCTGCACGCGAATGCTCGGGTCATACTCGGAGATCGTATTCACGATCGCGCAGACGGAAAGCTCCCTGCAAAGGTACATTTCCCTGCGCGCCGCCGCGACGCGCGCGTTATACTCCGCCCCCGTTATGAAGCCGGAATCGAGGTATTGCCTGTTTTCATCCTGTGCTTTCTCCACGATGGAGGTGTCGAAAAAGTCGCCGGACAGCGTGATATACAGGATGCCGCCATCAAGCGACACGTCAACGATCTTCGTATGCTCGGGAATCACTTCGCTGATGTTGTTGGTCAGGGGCGGTATCCCGGAAAGCAGTGCGCGCACCATCGCCTTTTCTGCGCGCTCGTTGGAAAACACCGACAGGCTGCTCATTACGCCGACGAGATACGCTTCGCCCGTGAGCCTGTAATAGAGTTTGACCTGTATTTCCCGCTCGACGCCCGCCTCTGGATCGATCGCCGGCAGATCCTCGCGGACGCTGTCCTCCCGGATGCCGGCGCCGGGCAGCAATGCGCAGCCGGAAAGCAAAAACACGAGGAGCAGCGCGAGGAGTCGGACGCGCGTGCCGGACGGCCGCCGTCCCGCCCGTGCGTCGGCGACGGCGCGGGCGCCGGGGCCCTCACCGGGCAGGCTCGCCGCGAAGTCCCCGCGGACGACGCGGGTCTGCGCGA
>CAZJYV010000027.1:4857-14692 GCA_964550295.1 uncultured Clostridium sp.
CATCCTTTTATTCGTCCGTTTCATCGGCACCGTCCTCCTCCCCGGCGAGGGGGATGCGCACATAAAAGGTGCTGCCCTTGCCAAGTTCGCTTTCAACGCGGATATCGCCTCCGTGGAGAGACACGATCTGATCCACGATCGCAAGCCCAAGCCCCGTGCCGCCCGTCTCGCGGGAGCGCGCTTTATCGACTCGGTAAAACCGCTCGAACAGATGCGAGATCGCATCTTCCGGCACGCCGATACCCGTATCGGCAACCTTGAGCAACGCAAAGCCGCCATCCTGCGTAAGGCTTACGGCGATGTGTCCCTTATCTGTGTATTTGATGGCGTTCTCGACGAGGTTTGTTACCACCTGGTCAAGGCGGTTCGCCTCACCCTGCACGGTTTCCTCCTGCACGGAGCATTTGAGCTCAACGCCTTTTTTCTCCGCCATGGGCTTGAGCCTTTGCGCCGCCTCGCAAACGATGCGGTCGAAGCGGACGGGTTCAGGGTGCAGCGGTACATCCCGTTCGTCAAACTTCACGAGGCGCAGCAGATCCGTGATCACGCGCGAAAGCCTGTCCACCTCATGGCTGACATCCCCGAAAAATTCCTTCATGAGCGCAGGGTCAGGATTCGCATCATATAAAATCGATTCCGAAAGAAGCTTCATCGTCGCAAGCGGCGTCTTGAGTTCATGCGAAGCGTTGGAAACAAATTCGTCCCTTATCCGGTCGTGATCCTCGATCTGCTCGCTCATGCGGTTGAAGGCTTCTCCCAGCTCCGCCATTTCCTGGGAACTTTTGATGTTCACGCGAACGCCCGTCTGCCTGCCCATGCGCCTGATTGCGCCTGTCAGCTCCGCGATGGGCTTGGTTACCACGTTTGATAGCGCAAAGGTCAAGATCGCCATCACGACAGCAACGATGGCAAAGGCAATCGTGATCTGATTGATGATGCTGGCGACGCTGTCCTCCACATCCTGCAGCAGCGCGCTGAAAACAACCACGCCGACATAGACGCCGTCCGCCGTAACGGGGGCCGTATAATAAACCGCCCAGACGGACCCGTTCCCCAACTCCCACGCCGTTTCCTGCGCGACCGCCCGTTCGATCCTGTGGAAGCCGTAAGCGGAATCCTTCCCCCCGACGAGCACATCCCGCACCTCGCGATAAGGCAGACGAAATCCTGTCTGATAGGAAGCGGAGTCCATCTGCACGACGGCGTCCGTATCCAGGATCAACACGCGCCCGCCCATTTCCTGCGCGCGCCTGACGACGAGGGAATACAGTTCGTCCGTGTCCGCCTGTTCCAGATCGGGGGATATCTCAAGCGCGAGTCGCGTCGTTTCCTCAAGCTGCGTCTGCGTTCTCTGCGTGACGAGAAAGGACTCCACGAGCATAGATACGATAAAGCTGATCGCCAATAGCGCGATAAGCGTTACAAACAGGTATATCGCCACCATGCGGGCGCGTATGGAGCCGAAAAACCGGTTAGAGCGCAAAGTAATAGCCAACTCCCCACTGCGTCAGGATATATTCGGGATGCGTGTCATCTTTTTCGATTTTTTCGCGAAGCCGCCTGATATGCACATCCACCGTGCGGATGCGTTTTTCCTGTTCCTTGTGAGAGCCTGCCTCGGCAAGGTAGTCCCTGCCCCACAGCTCATCGAGCAGTTCCTCGCGGCTGTAAGCCTTGCCCGGATTGGTCATGAGGAAGCGCAGGAGGTCGAACTCCTTGCTGGTCAGCGCCGCATTTTCCCCGCGGACCGTTACGGTGCGGCTGCTGATGTTGATCGTCAGTTCCCGGACTGAGAGTTCCATCTTTGCCATATCCTTCGAGGCTCCCGCGCGGCGCAGGATCGTTTTGATGCGTGCCTTGACCTCGAGGATATTGAAGGGCTTTGTCATATAATCATCCGCGCCGAACTCGAAGCCTAATATTTTATCCATGTCCTCGCCTTTGGCGGTGAGCATGATGATGGGCACCTCGTTATTCGTTTCGCGGATTGCCTGGCAGACCTCAATGCCAGAAAGCCGGGGCAGCATGACGTCGAGCAGAACGAGGTCATAATTGCCCGCGCGAAACTTTGCGAGCGCCTCCTCGCCGTCCGCCGCGGCGTCCGTCTCATAGCCCTCCTGTTCAAGCGAGAATTTCAGGCCCTTGATGATCAGGGGCTCATCGTCAACAAGAAGAATTCTCTTTGCCATTGCTCCTCCGTAAAGCCAGAAAGTCGTCGTTCACGCATACGTTTCCATTTGCAACATATTATAACATAATTTAATAATCGATAAAGGCGCAAATTATGAATTCGCGATGAAATCGACATTTTCACCAAAGAAGCTGTACAATTACCGCGCCTTTTTGCTATAATACGCTTTAGCCGTATCTTCCGGCGCCGAGCATCTACGAAAGGAAGAATCGTTTGAAGAAGTTCATTGCACTGATCCTTGCGCTGATTTTGGCGTTTGGCATACTACCGGTATCCGCTTCCGCGGACGGTTTTGATCCGGATTCGGTCTCAACGCCGTACATCTGCCTGATCGACGCATCCTCCGGCACCGTGCTGTATGAAAAAGACGCGCACGAGCAAGCTTTCCCCGCGAGCACCACGAAAATCATGACCTGCATCCTGGCCATTGAGCTGGCGGGCGACCTGAACGAAACCGTCACCGTGGGGGACAGCGTTGAAACCAAAGGTTCCCTGATCAACATCCTGCCGCACGAGGAGATGCCGCTGATCGACATGCTCTACGGCATGATGCTCGAATCCGGCAACGACGCGGCCGAAGCCATCGCGGAGCATTTCTGCGATACGGAAAGCGCCTTTGTCGAAAAGATGAACGAAAAAGCGGCCATTCTTGGCATGACGGGCACGCATTACACCAAATCCAACGGACTGCATAAGGACGACCACTATACCACCGCGTACGATATGGCGCTGCTCGCCCGTTACGCGATGCAGAACGAAACTTTCCGCAAAATCGTTTCCACCGGCTCCTACAACGCTGACCCCACCAACCGGGACAGCGACGGATACCAGTGGCAGAACACCAACAAGCTCATCCACACGCGGGAGGGCGAAACCTCCTATGAATATTCCTATGCCACCGGTATCAAAACGGGCGACACCGCCGTTGCGGGCCGCTGCCTCGTTGCCTCCGCGGAAAAGAACGGCGTAGAGCTGATCGTTGTGCTGTTCGGCGATTATGAAAATGAAGTCAGCACGAACTACCGCTTTGAAAATGCAGCGCAGTTCTTCGACTGGGGTTTTGAAAATTACGCCACGCTGGACGCTTCCACCCTTGGTCTGCCCAATACGCTGCAGGCGGCGGTGGAGAACGCCGGCGCGGATGACCCGGAGGGCGGCCTCCTCACGCTCAACATCGACTTTACGGGTGTCACCATCGCAGCGCTGCGGGATACGATCACGACAATCCAGCAGGATCCTTCCCTGCTGACCTGCACAAAAGCGCTTGACGCTCTCACCGCGCCCGTGACCGCCGGGCAGAAGGCTGGAATGGTGTCCTATCAGTATAATGGAGCGACGCTGTTCACGGCGCAGGTCTACGCGTCGCGCGATGTTGCCGCCGCGGGAGCGGAGCCGACCTCGCAGCCGAGTACAAGTCCGCTTGCCATCGAAACGACGGAACCCGGCGGAGCCGGAGAGAAGAACAACTCCTGGGTTTTCTGGATCTGCCTGTTGGTCGCACTGATCGTCATCGTCGCCATCGCGCGGCTGGTCGCTGTGCGCCGCCGCCGCAGGCGCGCGCCGAGACGCCGCAAGGCATACCGGGCGAGAATCGTTAAATAACAACAACACACTGTGCGTTACAGGATGCGGCCTCCGCTTGAAGCGGAGGCCGCTCTTTTAAACAAACAGAGGGGCGACCGCAGTGAACAGCGGACGCCCCTGCTTTTATGCAGGATTCTCCCCGGCCCGGACGAACTGCACCGCGTCGTTTCCATAAGAAAATGAGCCGAGCGGCACACCTGCCGCCATGTCAAAGGAAACGTAGGCACTCAGATCATCCATGCCGTAACGGATATCCGCATGGCTGACCTGAAGGTTGCCGTTCCCGTCAAGCGTCAGCATGGAATCTTCACCGTAAAACGAAACCTCAAACGCTGTGACCGCCTTTGTGGCCGGGTCGAAGTACCCGACCTGTGAGCGGTGCATGCCCGAACCCCACGAGAAGGTGAAGTATAATTCATACGCCCCGTCCCCTGTCAGGTCGGCGAGGGCGAAGCCGTCTACGCCTGTGCCCCCGAAAAACTCGCCCAGAGGGTAAGCCTTGCCTTCATACTGCAGAAACGACGCGCAGGACTGATCGAACTTATAGATCCGAAAGGCCGAATGGTCTTTAATATCATCCGGCGTGATATGATAGCAAATGTCGTTTTCGTATGCTTCCGGCACGCCTTCCCCAAGCAGGGAGAGAAAATCCGCAACGCCCTCATCCGATGGACGGATGGAGAGCGCGCTTTGCGGCGCGACAGGCGCCAGCGCACCGCCCTTCCCCTCTCCGGGCGTTCCCGGCGCGTTCGCGCATGCCGAAAGCACCAGCAGGCACGCGCAGACAAGCGCCGCCGCCAGCTTGATTGCCTTCATTTACTCCTCTCCCATGAGCTTGCTGTAATCGATGAAATGGCGCGGGTCGTCCATCCACAAGCGCTCCATATTATAATATGCGCGTTCCTCCGGATGGAAAATATGCACCAGAATCGAACCGAAATCGATGACGATCCAGCGTCCCTCTGAATAACCCTCGTGCCGCAGTTCCGTCAGGCCAATGTCGTGCGCTTTTGCACCCACCTCGTCGCAGAGCGCTTTCACCTGCGCGCTGACCCTGCCGCTGCAGATGACGAACCAGTCCGCGATGATGGTTTTGTCCGCCACATTGAGGGCGATGATGTCCATCGCCTTTTTGTTATCGAGCACCTCGCAGATGGCGAGCGCCTGCTCCCGAACATGTTCCTCATATGTTTGATTCAATGTCTTTCCTCCTTATCGCTGATGATGGATTTCAATTCTTCAATTGCTTCATATAGATTCGGCTGCACGCGCATACCTTTCACAACCAAGTGAGAAAGTACGCTTTCCATGCACAACAGTGCCGCACGATCCATATCCCGTTGGGCGACCCCACGGATCTCGTCCACACCGGGGTAGTCGCGCGTAGGTTCGATCTTGTCCGCAAGGTAGATCAGCCGCGCGAATGCGCTCATGCCCGGTTCGCAGCGCGTATGGCTCGCGATTGCAGCAAGGATTTGTGCATCCTCCACGCCGTATGCTTCCCGCGCGTAATGCGCGCCGACCCTGTCGTGCAGCAGTCCGGGGTTCGCGCGGTCGTACTCATCCGGCGTGACGCCATAACGCCGTGCAAGCTCCAGCAGCGTTTCGTCCGACAATTTGGCGCAGTCGTGCAGCAGCCCGGCGAGGCGCGCCTTGTTTGCGTCAAACCCGAACCGCTCCGCAAGCCCGATTGCGCAGCACATGGTACCCGCGCTGTGCCGGAACCGTGCCGATTTGAGCGCAGCCTTGAGTTGATCCATCATCCGGCGGATTTCCTCCGGCTGATAGAGCCCACGCGCATAGATCAGCTCCTCCGTTTTCGGGGAGACGAACGCCGCAATCGGTTTTGCACCGAAAACGCGAGCGCGGATCTCCGTGGAGGAAAGCTTCGGCCCCTCGCACTCCGCCACGCGGATATCCGCGCCGTAGCGTGCGCTGAGCGCCGCCGCCGTTTTTCGGATATCCTCTGCGCTGCCCGGCCGCGACACGGCGATGATGGTCGCAAGCGACAGGATCGCCTCGGGCTCGCGCCAACTCGGCAGGATGTCGAGCATATCCTCACCCATGATGAGGAACATCTTCGCGCCCGGATCCTGCAGTTGGAGCGAACGGAGCGTATCCACGGTATAACTGACGCCGCCGCGCGCGATCTCCAGCTCCGAAGCCTCCATTCCTTCCCTGCCCTCGAGCGCCGCGCATGTGAGGGCAAGCCGCGTTGCGGCATTCACCCCCTCCGCGATGCGTTTGTGCGGCGGATCGGAGGCAACGACGAACAGCACGCGGTCGATCGCGTATTCCGTGCGGATACGCGAGGCGATCTCCACATGGCCGTTGTGCGGCGGATTGAATGTACCGCCGAACATGGCGATATTCTGAGCGTTTTTCACTGAAATCACACATTTATTATACACCCGACGCGGCCATCGGTAAACGGTTGAATATGACGGCTACTTTTTTGGAATGATATATGGCATGGAGGTGGGTTATGAAGGAACGAAAAATCATACTCTCGTATTATAAACGAAGGCTCTACAAGGGGCGTACCGCGCTCGCGCGCATCGTGGACTTCATCGCGCTGCGGCTTGTGATGCTATGCGCGGCTTATCTGTGGTTTTCATCCGCGGTGGAAAGCACGCTGATGGCGATCGTCCTCTCCGCGACGGCAACGCTGACGGCCTCCGTCGCGGCGGAACTGATCAAAAGCATCCGTATAGAGCGCTTCATCCAGAAGGAGCGCAAAGCGCTCGCTGCCAAGTTGTTCCGCGAACGGCTGGTGCAGCTTTCCCGCGAGGAATTTATGGAGCTTGTGCGGGGCTATGTCGTCGATCATAAGGATGATTTCGACCCGGACTGCCTCGTATGCACGGCGCAGAGCGCAGCCCCCGTTTCGGAGGATGATGTACTGCGCGCGTGCCGCAGCGCCAAAGCGCGCGATACGGGCAAGGTTGTCCTCTTTACATCCTCCTCGGTATCCAGCATCCTCCCTGTCCGCCCGGCTGGAAGGGATGACGATGCGCTTCATCACAGCGGACGAACTGGTTGCCCACGGGGAAGCAAAAGAACTGCTGCCGGGGAACGAAGCCGTGGACGCCGCCGTACTCGCACAGGCCGAACGGGAGCGGGAGCGGCGCAAAAAAAGCGTCTCGAAGCCGTTTGAGCGTTGGCGCATGAGACGCTATATCTTCGTTTCGATCGGACTTTTTGCGCTTTCCTTCTTCGTGGAGCAGGCGCTGTACTTCCGGCTGCTTTCCGCAGCGTGTCTGAGCTTTGGCGCAATCGCCTGGTGGCTCAACAACGCCGCGCCGCAGGATCCGCTGGAGAATTAAGCAGGGCATGTCAAATCAACAAAACGACAGCGTCATTTTGTTGATTTCAGCGTCCCGAGCACCGACTCGAGGCGCTTTTTTTGTTGCGCGTTGAGCATGGGCGTCAAGCGCGCCGCTACCTCGGAAAGCTTCACATCGTCGATCACGCCCTGCTTGCGGAACCCAACCAGCTCGTTCATCAGCTCTGCTTCGCTTTTGCCGCCATAATGCTCGATGGCATCGTTGATGGAATTGATGTCTTTTTGCTGCTGTATGGGCTGCTCACGGGCAGGCGGTGCATTTTTTTGCGGCTGCTCCGCATTTTTTCTGTTCATGCCCATTTCCCTGAGATCACGTTTCATTGAATCAGCTCCCTTCGCGATAGTATATGCGACAATAAGCGCAATTGAGCATACTATGTATGGAGAACGGAGGATGAGCCATGCAGAAAATGCCGCAGAGCAATATGCCCAATACGCAAGGCCAGCGCGACGCAGCGCCCCACATGTCCCCCGCGTATACCATGGCTGCCCGGATTCGCAACGAGCAGGGCAAGGAGCGCGCGGCAGAGTATCTCGCTGCGATGGAACCTTTCCTCGCACCCGGCGAGCGCGCGCATATCGCAGCGCAGCTCGGTGTGCCGCTTGCGCAATCCGCGCCGCCGCCCGCCGACCAGGGGCCGCCTTTCCAGCAGCAAAGCCAGCCCTTCCAGCAGCAAGGTCAGCCGTTTCAGCCGCAAATACCGCCGATCATCTCGCAGCTTGTGCAAAACCGCGGCAGCATGAACGATCCCATGCAGATGATGCAGATGCTATCCGGATTGCGCGGTATGAACGGCGGGGACAAGGGCAAAACGCCGGACATGGGCGGATTGAACAACACGCTCATGCTCGCGCAGCTTTTGGGCATGATGGGTAAAAAGTGAACCGTTCCGCTTGACAAAAGGGCTATGGTTCACTATGATAGGAAAATAATAAGGCAACGAGGAAGAGGAGTACGCCACGATCGGCGCATCAGAGAGACAGCTTCACCGGCTGAAAGGGCTGTCAGCGCAAAGGGGCGGAAGGTCGCTTTCGAGCCTCCCGGATGAACGAAGTAGTTCGGGACGTATGCCGCGTTAAGGCGTCAAGCGGGGCAAGCAATTGCCCAACAAAGGTGGTACCGCGGGTCTTTCCGTCCTTTCTATGGACGGGAGGACTCTTTTTTAGTCTAATGACAAGGAGGGCGCATATATGTACGAAGATATGCCCAAAACCTACGACCACTCCAGCGTGGAGAACCGGCTTTACGAAAAGTGGGAGAAACACGGCTACTTCCACGCCGAGCCCAACCTGAACAAGCAGCCTTACTGCATCGTGATTCCCCCGCCGAACATCACGGGACAGCTCCACATGGGTCATGCCATCGATGAGACGCTGCAGGACGCGCTCATCCGCTACAAGCGCATGGCGGGCTTTGAGACACTCTGGCTGCCCGGCACAGATCACGCTTCCATCGCAACGGAGGTGAAGATCGTTGACCAAATGCGCAAGGAAGGCCTCGACAAGCGGGACCTCGGGCGCGACAAATTTCTTGAGCGCGCATGGGAATGGAAGCGCATATACGGGGGCAGGATCGTCGAACAGCTTAAAAAGCTCGGCTCCTCCTGCGACTGGGCGCGCGAACGCTTCACCATGGATGAGGGCTGCAACCGCGCGGTCATCAAAGCGTTCGTCGACCTGTACAAGAAAGGTCTGATCTACCGCGGGGATCGCATCATCAACTGGTGTCCCGTGTGCAAAACCGCGCTTTCCGACGCGGAAGTGGAATACGAAGAGCAATCGAGCCACCTCTGGCACGTACGCTACGACGCGCCCGATCAAAGCTATTCCATCACCGTGGCGACGACCCGTCCCGAAACGATCCTGGGCGACACGGCCATTGCCGTCAATCCCGAGGACCCGCGCTATCGGGATATCGTAGGCAAGACCGTCGTCGTGCCGGTGATCGGGCGCGAGATCCCCATCGTGGCCGATGAGTATGTGGAAATGGAGTTCGGCACAGGCGCGGTCAAGATCACCCCTGCCCATGACCCGAACGATTTTGAGGTGGCGCTGCGGCACAATATCCCCTCCATGCGCGTGTTTACGGACGACGGGTTCATCAACGAGCTCGGCGGGGCGTTCGCGGGGCTGGACCGATTCGAGTGCCGCAAGGTTTTTGTGGAACGCTTGAAGGACGCAGGCGCACTGATGAAGGTAGAGCCGTACACGCACAACGTAGGCACCTGTTATCGCTGCCATCATACGGTGGAACCGCTCGTGAGCAAACAGTGGTTCGTGGATATGAAACCCCTCGCCAAGCCTGCCGTGGACGCGGTGAGAAACGGAGAGGTGAAGTTCGTGCCGGAGCGGTTCGAAAAAACCTATTTCAACTGGATGGACAACATCCGCGACTGGTGCATCTCCCGACAGCTTTGGTGGGGACACCGCATACCGGCCTATTACTGCGAGACATGCGGCGAAACCGTGGTATCCGAAAAAGAGCCCGCCCGCTGCCCAAAGTGCGGCGGCAGCTCCTTCCATCAGGATGAGGATGTGCTGGACACGTGGTTCTCCTCAGGCATGTGGCCGTTTTCCACGCTCGGCTGGCCGGATAAAACGCCTGAGCTCGACTATTTTTATCCCACCAGTACGCTGGTAACGGGATACGACATCATCTTCTTCTGGGTAGCCCGCATGATGGTGTTCGGTTACGAAGTGATGGGAAAACGTCC
>CAZJYV010000028.1:0-962 GCA_964550295.1 uncultured Clostridium sp.
GTTGAGCACGATCACATGCTCCACGCTTGCCTTAAGCTCCCGAATGATGGTGTCGGGATACGCGAGCGCACCCATCATGACCGGCAGCGGATCGATCTCCTTTTCATCCACGATCAGGGTGCCGCCCTGTTTGAGGTAGGAAAGGCCGCGCACCGCCTCTGCTTTTTCAAAAGCCACCACGACATCCGCCTCTCCGTCGCCGATGTTGGGGGAATAGACCTTGTCGCCGTAACGGATCTGCGTGGAAACGCTGCCTCCGCGCTGCGACATGCCGTGGATTTCGCTCATCTTAACGTCATAACCCATATCCACCAGGCCGGTCGCCAATATTTTGGACGTCAGGATGGTTCCCTGCCCGCCCACGCCGATAAGAATAATATTCTTTATCATGATCATTCACCCACCTTTTCGATCGCGCCGAAATTGCACACCTGCATGCACAGGCCGCAGGCCGTACAGGCTGCAGCGTCAATGGAGATCACGCCGTCCTTACTGGAAAGCGCGGGGCATGCAAGCTTCAGGCAGCTTTTGCACTTTTTGCACTTATCCTGCACAACGCGGCAATGCCGGCTTGCATACCTGCGCGCTACTTCCTTAATAAGCACACACGGACTTTTTGTGACGATCACAAACGGCCCCTTTGTATTGATGGCGTCCTTCACGGCCGCGTCCATCTCGGGAATGCTGAGCGGATCAACGACGCGGATGCGGCTCTCCTGCAGCCCGGTCGCGCGCACGAACTTTAAAATATCCATCTGCGTGGCAGGTTCCCCCATGAGGGTGACCTGCGTGCCTGCGTTTTCCTGATGACCCGTCATGGCCGTGATGCTGTTGTCGAGGATGCAGATGCAAATGTCGGCGTTCTCATGGACGGCATCCACCAATCCGGGGATGCCCGAGTGGAAAAACGTCGAATCGCCGAGCATGCCGAACAGTTTCCTGTGATCGCCCTGCATCGCGAG
>CAZJYV010000028.1:972-14549 GCA_964550295.1 uncultured Clostridium sp.
CGTAGAAGAAATGCCGGAGCCCATGCAGATGGAGATATCAAACCCTTCATAGGGCGGGTTGACGCCCAGCGCGTAGCAGCCGATGTCGCCCAGCGCGACGATGTCTTTTTTATTCTTGAGAAGGGCGTAGAAATAGCCGCGGTGCGGACAGCCAGCGCAGAGTACCGGCGGGCGCGGAGGGGCAGCGACGGCCAGTTCGTATTGAGGCAGCGAATTTTCCCCGAAGAACGCGCGGCGCACGACGGAGGTGTTCAATTCACCCAGAACCGGGATCTTCTCCTTGCCTACGCACGGAATCCCCATCGTTTTCACTTTGTTTTCAATGTAGGGGTCTCCCTCCTCGATGATGTAAACCTGCTTGACTTCCTTGCAGAAGGAGGCGATCAGCGCGGTGGGCATCGGGTGTGTCAGGCCCAGCTTCAGATAAGAGGCGCCTTCGCCGAACACGTCGCGCGCATACTGATAGGAGATGCCGCTCGTGATGATACCGATCCCCTTATCGCCCCATTCGATGCGGTTGAGAGGGGAGGTGTTGGCATACGCTTCCATTTCGACCAGCAGCTTTTCGCGGATGGCATGGCGCGCACGCGCCGTACCCGGCAGCATGGCGTATTTGCCCGGATTCCGCACATAAGGCTTCACCATGCCCTCCCGGCGCTCGCCCAGTTCAACCAAACTCTTGGAGTGGCAGATGCGCGTCGTCATGCGGAACAGCACGGGGATATCGAACCGCTCGCTGATCTCGAACGCAGCAATCGCATAGTCCTTGCATTCCTGGCTGTCGGAAGGCTCAACCAGACCCAACTTCGCGAGCGGCGCGTAAAAGCGGTTATCCTGCTCATTCTGGGAGCTGTGGCAGCCGGGGTCGTCCGCCGTGACGACGACGAACCCGCCATTGACACCCGCATAACCCATCGTAAACAGCGGGTCAGCCGCGACGTTTAGGCCAACGTGCTTCATGGTTGCAAGCGCCCGCGCGCCGCCGATGGACGCACCCGCGGCAAGCTCCAGCGCGACCTTTTCGTTGCTTGTCCAGCGGCTGTTGATTTCTTTGTACTGCGCGAGATTTTCCAAAATTTCCGTGCTGGGCGTGCCGGGATAGGCAGCCGCGATGGTGCAGCCGGCTTCAAATGCGCCTCTTGCGAACGCTTCGTTGCCCGTCATGATCACTTTTTTCATTGCGTTTCCGTCCTTTGATTAAAATAAAGTCGATTATATGCCTGACTTCTTTGGTTCTTCGCACAACCGCTTATGCGCATGCCTTCATTGCGCGTTGAACGTGCCGACTTTGGTGAGCTTGCGCGGAACGCGGATATCCGCGCCCACCAGCACGGCGTTTTCGGGACAAGCCTCCCGGCACTTGCCGCACTTGACACATGCCTTCGGGTCGATCATATGGATAAAGCCCTTGCGTCCTTCGATGGCGTCATCCTCGCACGCTTCAATGCACAGGCCGCAGCCCGTGCAGAGCATGGGGTCGATTACATAATCGAGGAATGCCGCGCATGTACCCGCAGGGCAGGTTTTTTTAATGACATGCGCCTCGATCTCGCCGCGGTGCAGCGCAAGCGCCGACAGGGCGGGACCCGGCATCGCTTTGCCGAAACTGCACAGCGAACCCTGCGCGATCAGCGGTGCTATATCCTCCGCAAGCGCGAGATCTTCCCGCTTGCCCTTACCCTCCACAATACCCGTGAAGATCAGGCTCAGGTGATAGCTGCCCTCGCGGCACATCACGCATTTGCAGCAGGATTGTTCTTTGCCCTCCCGCATCAGAGCGGCGCATGCGTCCGCCATGCAGTCGGCCTTGGTGTAGAGGGTGATGCTGTCGGACAAACGGTCATATTCGATCCCGAACCCCTCAAGCTCTCCAACGGGTACGAAACGTCCGAGCATGCCGCCCAGAAGCGGCGCTTTTTCAGCCGTCAGGCCGAGTTCGCGGAGCAGCGCGCCGACCGGCGTGCCGATTACAACTTCCGCCAGCAGCGTTTGTGCGGCTTTGATCACGATCAGCTTCGTTTGCGGCGCATTAGGCTGCGCGATCAGGCAATACGCGTTGCAGGCGGTTTCGCCGTCCACGACGAGCGTGGGTCTGTTTTGCCAGCCTTGTGACGGATATGTGCACAGGTAGGCATGTCCTTCCGGATCCGGCCATATTTCGCCGCGATCCAGCTGAGCATACAGCGCGGTGTCCTCGCGCAGAACCTGCGAGCTTGGCCCGAGCACGACGCGAACATCGCCCGCGTGCGCCTCCCGCAAGGCTTTTTCCAATTCGCTCGCATCCGTTCCCTGCGGCGCGTAAACCAGAATTTCCGCACAGTTTCCTGCGCGGGCAAGCAGCGCGGCACCGTATGCGGGAAGCGCTGCGTGATGCGAAGTGAGATACGCGTCGATCTGCGCGGATGCATCATCTCCCGCGAGATTCAGGATCAGCACGGTGTTTTCACGTCCCGCCATGTCCGAAAGAACCGGCGAGAGCAGCGTTTTATTTTTGTTTGCAGCGCCCGCTCTATCCAGAGCGGTGCGGATATCCTCCGGGCGCAGCGCCTTTACAAAATTAGGGTGCGGCACGCACGCCAGCATCCTTCGGGACTGCGCGGGCGTTTGCGCTGCCATCGTATAGTCCATCATGTTTGCCCTCCCGACGACCCGGCATAGTCGCTCCAGAACTTTTGCGGCGCGAGGTCAAGCCGCAGGTCACATTGCAGGCAGCGCGAAGCCTCGAAGCGTGCGCCTTCCTCCTCCAACCCGTTGTCCATCGTATCAAAACAGGCGCAGCGCTCGCAAGCGCACACAACGTCCGGCTGCACGCGCGGCTGCACGCCAAAGCCGGGCAGATTGCCTAAAATCGGACTTGGATGCTCCAGCGGCGCAAGGATTTCGTCAATCGCGCCGTCGCCGCCGAGGTAGCGGTCGATCTCCTGCGCGGCAAGCCGCGCGCCCGCGATCGCGCGGATGACGGAAGCCGTGCCCGTCACCGCGTCGCCGGCCGCGAAAATGCCCGGTACGCTGGTTTTGCAGCCCTTTGTCGCAATGCGTCCGCGCGTCAGCTGCAGGCCGAACGCCTCGCCGATATCCGGGCGCTGACCGATGGCGAAAATGACCGTGTCCGCGGGAAGCGTCTGTTCGCTGTCCGGTATGCGTTCGTCCACGCAGACACCCTGCGCATCGAAGCTGAACGCGGTGATCCCGACGACGTCGACGCCGGTCACTTTTCCGTTTTCTCCCCGGATGCCGAGAAAATTGCGGCCGTTATGGATTTCAATGCCTTCCTCCTCGGCCCATGTACGTTCCTCCTCGGTGCAGGTCATGGCGGCGTATTGCTCCAGACAGGCCATGCGCACTTCCTTCGCGCCCAGCCGCTTTGCGACCGACGCGCAATCAAGCGCCACGTTGCCGCCGCCCAACACCACCACGCGTTCGCCAACGGGCATGTTCTCCCCCGTTTCCACAGCGCGCAGGAGGTCTGTGTTGATCAAAACGCCCTGCAGATCCGCCCCCTTGAGCGGCAGGCGCACGCCCTTATGCGTGCCCACGGCAACGAATACTGCGTCATACCCCGCGCCCAGCAGAGCAGGCGCGTTATCAACGCGCGCGTTTGTGCGGATCTCCACGCCCACAGCCTGTATGTCGGCCGCTTCCCGCTCGATCACGTCGCGCGGCAGGCGATGGACGGGGATGCCGTAGCGCATCATGCCGCCCGTTTTTGGCAGTGCCTCAAATACGGTGACCTTGTGTCCGAGCTTGGCGAGATAATATGCCGCCGTCAACCCCGCCGGCCCTGCGCCGATCACGGCGACTTTTTTGCCTGTGAGCGGACGTTTGAAACCTTTGCTCCGCCAAGCTCCATCGTCATGCTGTGCGGCGTAGCGCTTAATGTTGCGGATGCTGATGGGTTCGTTCAGATAATTGCGTTTGCATTCAAGCTCGCACGGATGCGTGCAGATATAGCCGAGCGCCTCGGGAAACGGCACCTTCTCCCGGATGACCGCCGTGGCCGCCGAACAGTCGCCTTGTTTGACATACCGGATATAGCGGGGCACGTCGATGCCCGCGGGGCAGCCCGCACGGCACGGCACAACGGCCTCCTCGCGCGTTTTGCCCAGTACTTTGAGCGCGATGGCCTCATGCTCGCGGATAGAGCCGGTTGGGCAAACATCCACGCACGCGCTGCAGAATCGGCAGCCCGCCTCATTGAGGCTATCCCCGTTGACAACCACCATCATGCGACCCTTTACTTTTTTAAAACGGATCGCGCCCACGCCGCGCATATCCTGGCAGGCGCGCACGCAGCGGCCGCACAGGATGCAGCGATACATTTCGTGCAGGATGATCGGGTTGCTGGCGTTCGTGGGAACCAAGATCGGGTTGGCTTTAAGCTTCCTTCCGGTATCCCCCACGTACTGGGAGATCGACTGAAGCTGGCATTTGCCGTATTTGGGGCAGTTCGTGCATTCGGGCGGATGCGTTTTAAACATAAAATCGCAGGACAGCTTGCGGATTTTCTCCGCAAGCTCGTCCTTCGTATCGATGACCATGCCCGGCTGCACCTTCGTGCTGCAGCTCGTCACCACGCCGGGCACGCCCTGCTGCCTGACGACGCACATCCGGCACGCCCCTGTGGGGTGCAGGTTCTCATGGCTGCACAGGTGCGGGATGTAAATGCCGTGATCCAGCGCAGCCTCGAGGATGGTCTTCCCGGCTGTGGTGGTGACGGTTTGCTGATCGATCGTCAGTGTGACTGTTAACGCGTCCATGAATTCCCCTTTAACCGTTCAATGCGTAATCCGCTGCGTTTTCGCCCGCGAAGCGTCCTGTGTTGAGGCAGTAGCCCATCGTGTTTCCGGGCAGCAGGAACATATAGCTGTCTCCGTAGATCGCGCAGGTATCGGTGCCGGCCGCATAAAGTCCGGCAACCTTCTCCCATTTGTCGTTGAGCACCTCGGCGTTCGGATTGATCTTGATGCCGCCCAGCGTGCCGTATCCGCCGGGACGGAACTTGCCCGCGTAGAACGGGCCTTTTTTGATAGGCCGCATGAATTTGCGGGATTTGTAGAACTTCGTATCCGCGGAATCGCACATGTCGTTGTACGCGTCGACGGTTTCCGCGAGCTTTTCCGGATCGATGCCGATCATTTCGGCAAGCTCCTCGATCGAGTCGGCTTTATACACATCGGGGTTCTTCTGGGCGATGTAGCCTTCGACCACATCGTCAAAATCCTCCACGGTTTCGGGGTGATGCACGAAGTTCACGACATCCGGGCCGTTTTTCTTATAATATTTCAGAATGGAGCTGTCGAGGAGCGAATACGCCACACGGCCCCTCTGGATGACGATCGCGTTGCCCGTGAAGGTGGTGTTCTGCATCTCTTCCTCGTTGATGAAGCGATCTCCGTCCTGGTTCACAAGCAGGTTCGGCTGCATGAACACCGCGGGTACGCAGTCCGGTCCCATATCGCTGTGCGGCAGAACATAGATCATTTCAACGTTCATATCGGTCGTCGCCGCACCCGCCTCGAGCGCCATGCGGATGCCCTCGCCTTTCAGGCCGGGGATCGCAAAGTTGAACATATCATCGCGGAAGGTGTAGCCGATGCGATCTTTGATCATCTGCGGGTTGTCTCCCGCGCCGCCTGTGCAGACGATCACCGCTTTGCCGCGCGCCTCGATCTCCTCTCCATCCGGTCCTTTGGCGATGGCGCCGCAGACCTTGCCGTCCTCGACGATCAGCTTGCTGACCGGCGTTTCCATATAAAACTCCGCTCCGTTTTCCTTGGCGTGCTCCATGAGCGCTTTGGTCATAATCGCGCCGCCGTTGCGGCCGATGCCGCCGTTGACCGCCACGATGTGCCAGGTCGCCTCAGATTTGGGAAAATATTTGTACGCGCCCGCGAATTCCACGCCCATATCCTCCAGCCAGGCGATGGTGTCGGCGGAGTTTTCGAAGTATTTTTTGACGAGGTTCGCGTCCACGCGCCAATGGGTGTAGTCCATGAACATCTTGAAGGCGCGCTCCACATCGATGTCGACCATCATCGCCTTCTGCTGTTTTGTGCCGATACCGAGCGGTCCCATTCCCATGTTGGCTGCGCCGCCCACAACGTTGGTTTTTTCAAACACAACCACGCGCGCGCCGTTTTCGGATGCCTGCGCCGCGGCCGCCAGCCCGGAAAGTCCGCCCGCCACAATGATGACATCGGTTTCAATCTTTTTCATATTTCGTTCCCTTTCCTTATTGTTTTTTGGTGAGGCCCAAAATTTCTCTTGCCTCGGCAGGGGTGGCGACCTCACAGGTGAACTCCTCAATCACGCGGCGCGCACGCGCCACGAACTGCATGTTGCTCTCGGCGAGTACGCCCTTTTTATACAGAACGTTGTCCTCCATGCCCACGCGGATATGTCCGCCCATGGCGATGGCCGCGTAAAGGGTTTCCATCGCGCCGCGCCCCACGCCAAACGCGCTCCACGTGCTGCCGGGGCAGACGGCGTCCATCGTATCCTTCATGAAAACGAGGTTTTTGGTCGTCGCCGCGATGCCGCCCGCAACGCCCATGCAGAACTGCATATGCAGCGGCACCTTGAGCACGCCCTGTTTGAGGTAATAGGCCGCGTTGTAGATCATGCCGGGGTCGAATACCTCCACCTCCGGCTTCACGCCTTTTTCCTGCATCAGGGCGCCCAGCTTTTCAAGAAATTTCGGATGGTTGTCAAAAATCGCGTTATGCTGCCAGTTCATGCTGCCGCAGTCGAAGGAAGCCATATCCGGCACCAGCTCGTAGAACGGGCGGATGCGGTCCTCCTCCTTGAGGTTGACGCCGCCGGAGGTCGTGAGGTTGATGATGATGTCGCAATCCTTCTTTTCGCGGATGAGGCGCACGGCCTCCGCGAATTTGCCGAACTCCATCGCCGCGCGCCCCTCGTCGTTGCGGCAGTGGATGTGGCAGACGGCAGCGCCTTCCTTCCAGCAGGCGTAAACCTCCTCCGCGATTTCCGCCGGCTCGATGGGTACGTTGGGCGTATTGTCCTTTGTCGGCCACGCGCCGGTCGTCGCAACGGTAATGATGCGCTTATTGCTCAAATCCATAATCATCCCCCTCAGATGTTGCCGCCGTAGGTATAGACTCTGTCGGGAACGTCGTTGATGTCGTCCTCATCGATCTCCGCAACGCAGCGCGCCATGGAGCCGTCTCCCAGATACCAGCGCAGCGGGAAGCAGTAGAACCGGAATCGCTTGCCGGAAACCTTATCGAGGTCGCCGCCGAGGTTTTCCACGCCCACGATGCCGTGACCGAGCATCATCTTGTGGCAGGGTTCCCATGTGCCCCAGCAGCCGATGGCTTCGAGGTCGCCGAACTTTTTGTCATACGCTTCCTTGCCGTGCAGCTTGATGTATGCGAACTTATCGAACTCGGCATAGGCCTCCTCGCCGAACTGCTCGATATATTCCTCCGTGATGGGCCTGCCGGACGCGCCCAAAAGGTTCATCCGCGTCATACCGTTGTTGCCCATGGCCGTATGCAGCGGATGGTCGAGCGCCTGGCTGTCCATGGCGACGCATTTGACCTTGTGTTCCACAAACCAGCGGCCCGCATCGATGCCCGTTCCGCAGGAATAATGATAATACTCCTTGCTGTCGTCGAACTTTCTGTGCATACCCGTGTTGAGGCATACCACCATGCCGGCAAGCTCCTCCGGCTTGATGCCGGCCTTTTCGCAGGCGGCTTCAAGATGCTTCGGGCCGATGAGTCCCCAGCGCTCAACCTCAACGGGCAGGCAGACCGCCTCGCCGGTGTAGGCGTCAATCGGCATTTCGTGCGTATAGCGGGCGCGCTTGCCGTTGAACTCGCGCTCCATCACGTGGCGGGGCGCGTCGCAATGGGTGCCCGTGTGCATGGTGCAGGTGATCTTTTGCGTAAGCACGCCGCCCTTTGCCATGGTGTGGTTGTTGTCGATGATGGGCTTATCAAAATACGGCCAGCGGGGTATTTCCGCGCTGAAAGGGTGTGTCAGGTCAACGAATACTTTTTTACCCATGATAAGATTCCTCCTTTTGCTTATTTTCCGTAGATCATTTTGATCAGATATTCGTTCAGATCCGCTTTCTGCCCGGCGATTTCCTCGGGCGAGCGTTCGAAAAAACCCCGCCCCGATTTATAACCGTTGTCGCCGCGCGCGCGCATTTGCGCAAGCAGCTTCGACGGCTCGTGGGCATCCTCCAGATGCGGCAGGATATATTCGTGGATGTTCCACGTCAGATCCAGGCCGACCATATCCGCATTTTCAAGCGGAGGCAGCTGGGGCAGCCGCAGCCCGAAGCTGTTTTTCACGGCTTCGTCCACGGTTTGCGCGTCGGCGATGCCGTTTTCCACGATGCTGATCGCCTCGCGCCAGAGCGCATGCTGCATGCGGTTGGCGATGAAGCCGGGCACATCCTTTTTGCACAACACGGCCTTTTTACCCGCCCTGTTGAGCACATCCAGCACGGTTTGGGCGGCTTCGTCGCTCGTCGCGTCGGTCTTGACCACTTCCACCAGTGGGATTAAGTACGCGGGATTCCAGAAATGCGTGCCGACAAAGCGCTCTTGATAGGTCAGCTCCGCGCTGATTTGCGTGGGGCTCATTACGCTGGTGTTCGTGCAGAAGATCGTATCCGGGCGGCAGGCAGCCTCAAGCTTTTTGAAGGTTTCCTGCTTGAGCGCCATGTCCTCGAACACGCACTCCACCACGAGGTCCGCATCCTTTGCCGCGTCCGCGAAATCATCCGAAAACCGCACCTGGGCGGCGCGCGCCTCGGCTTCCTCTTTAGAATAAACATCGTGTTCGACGAGCTGTGCGAAGGTTGCCGTCAGGCCCGAATGAAAATCGTTGTACGCAATGTCGTACACCGTAATCCGCGCCCCGGTCAGCGCGCTGAACACATGGGCAATGCCTTTGCCCATCATCCCGCCGCCGCAGATGAGGATGTTTTGAATCGCCCGCGCCATATCAGTTGGCCCAGTAGCCGCCGGTTGCGTCGTAGTTGCCGCCGGTCAGAAAGTTCGAAGCGGGGGAAGCGAGGAACGTCGCCAGCCCGATAAAATCGGACACCTCGCCCAAGCGTCCGATCGGCAGGCGCTTGAGAAAGTTCTGGTAGACGGCGCTCTGCGGGTCGAACATCCACTCGGTCAGGTCGGAGCGGAACACCGTGGGGTTGATCGTATTGACGTTGATGTGATGGGGCGCGAGGTCGCTCGCCATGGACTGGATCATCAGGTCGCAGCCGCCTTTAGAGGCGCAGTAACCCGTGTAGCCCTTCATACCCATCTTGCTTCGCGCGGAGGAGGTGACGACGATCTTGCCGCCCTTGCCCTGCGCAACCAACTGTTCCGCCGCCGCCTTGCAGATGATATAAACGCTCTTAAGGTCCGCATCCATGATCTTCTGCCAGTCCTCGACGCTTTGCTCTAGGATGCCCTTGGGCGCGTTGAAGCCGTGACACACAGCGAGGATGTTCAATTCGCCGTAGGCGGAAACTGCATAATCCACGGCCTTTTTCATATCTGACTCAACGGCGGGGTCGCCGCAGACCGAAGCGCATTCGATGCCCTCAGCCTTGAACTCAGCCGCAATCTCCGCAAGCTTTTTTTCGTTGCGCGCGGTCAGAACGACCTTCGCGCCCTGATAGCCGTACGCCTTGGCAACGGCGCTGCCCAGCGCGCCGGTCGCGCCCGTCACGAGGGCGACCTTGCCCGCGATGCTGAACATGTTTTTCACAAATTCTTTTTCAATCTTAACCATATCGCTCACCTCAGTTCGGGTAGTTGATGATGACCAACATCACCGCAGGTTTGTTGCTTTCATTCTTAAGGCCGCGCCCCTCGAACGGTTTGAAGGAGATGGATTCGTTCTCGCCGACGACGTACTTGTTGCCCTCTTTGTCTGTGACGGTCATTTCACCCTGAAGCACAAAGTAGACCTTCTCGAGCGGGTTGTCCTCATAAGCCCAGTCCGCTCCGCCGCCCGGAAGGAATGTGGAAAGACCCATCCAGAACTTTTCCGCGCCGGTTTCTTCCTTTCCGTGGATGCGCATAGCCGTCATGCCGAAATGGCCGGGCGCGTTGTAAGCCTTGAGCTCTTCTATCGTGCGTTTGATCATGGTAACAACCTCCTCATGTTTTTATTTAAATCGTAGAATCATTCGTTTGTCCGCTTCGTTCCGCGGGGCTTATCCGCGCCGCGCAAAGCCGCTCCACGCCGGGATACCCGTGTATTCCTTGAGCGGCTCGGTTTTATTCAGCGCGCGCGTCGCACCCGCTGCAAGCGCTTCCAGCTCAAAGTCGCCGCCGTAAGCCTTGACCGGCGCGATCCAGCCGCACCGCCGCTCGATTTGATCCACGAAGCCCCCGTCGCAGCTTACGCCGCCCGTGAGCAAAATGGCATCCACAGCACCTTCGAGCACAACCGCATATGAGCCGATGAACTTCGCAAGCTGATAGGCCATGCCTTCGTAGACAAGCCGGGCGTAATCGTCCCCGTTATTGATGCGCTCCTTGATTTCCAGAACGCTGTCGGTACCCAACAGCCCGTAGAGGCCGCCTGTCTTGCCGATTTTTTCAATCATTTCTTTTTCCGTGTATTTGCCGGAATAGCACATCCTGATCACCGGCACGGCGGGCACGCTGCCCGCGCGGTTGGGTGACAGAGGACCATCCCCGTTGAGCACGTCGTTGCCGTCGATCATTTTGCCCTTCTTATGGGCGCATACCGACAGGCCGCCGCCGACGTGGGCGACGATAAAATTGCATGCCTCGTACTTTTTGCCAAGCGTCCGGGCATGGCGCAGCGCCACTTCCTTTTGGTTGAGCGCGTGCACGCGGCTTTCGCGGTACACGCCGTTCAAACCCGTCAGCCGCGCGAGATCCTGAAATTCGTCCACATCCGGCGGGTTTACAAGGAAAGCCGGCTTGCCCGTTTCCTGTGAAAAAGCGTGGATGAGCAGCGCGCCGAGCGTTGCGGGATGTTTCACCGTGCGCCCCTCGCGCGAATGCTCCAGAATTTTTTCGTTGACCGGATACACGCCGCCTTCCATGGATTCGAGCCCGCCGCTGAGCGCGGCGAACGCATCCATATCCGCGATCGAAATGCCAGCCTTGCCGAGTTCCGCAAATATCGTATCCCGGCGGTAAGGCAACTGGTCGCTGATCTGTCGGAAGGCTTTGAGCGTTTCCACATCGTGCATGACGTTGGCCTTGAACACGCGCGTTTCGCCTTCAAACACAGCGAGTTTGGTGGATGTGGAGCCTGGGCTCAGCGTAAAGATCTTATACATGGTTTTCCCCTCCGTTCTCCGCCTGCGCGCGCACGATGAGCATCACGATGTTGCCCATCATCTCCGAAAGGGGCGCGGAGCGCGAGAAATCGCAGACCGGCTTGGCGAAACCCTGCAGCACGGGACCGTAGGCATCCGCCTTGCCGAAAAGCTGGATGAGCTTGACGCCGATGTTGCCGGCGTGCAGATTCGGAAAGATCAGCACGTTTGCGCGGCCCGCAACTTCGCTTTCCCGCTTGACCTTGCCGGCTGCGGATTTGGGGATAAGCGCCGCGTCAAGCTGAAACTCGCCGTCGATCTTAAGCTTCGGTCTGCGCGCGCGCGCCTGTGTGATCGCCTCGCGGATCACATCAATGCTCTCGTGCTCCGAGCTGCCGCAGGTGGAAAACGCCAGCATGGCGATGCGCGGTTCCCAGCCGAGCAGGATGCCTGCCGTTTCGGCGGAGGATATCGCGATATCGGCAAGTTCCGAAGCATCCGGGGACGCGTTGATGGCGCAGTCCGCGATCACGAGCATCTGCCCTTCCGGCCCCTCATATCCGGGCACGTTCAAAATGCCCACGCTCGAAATCGTATTGCATCCTTCCTTCACGCCCACGATGTTCTGCGCCGCGATAATCACATCCGCGGTCGTATAGACGCGCCCGGCTGCCACACAGTCCACCAAGCCGAGCTTTGCGAGGAACATCGCGCAGTTGACGGCATCCTTCGATTTGCGCAGGACGGTTTTTTCCGTAAACAGCTCGCCGAACGCGGCTGCGCAATCAGCCGCGAGTTTGACACGGTTTTCCTCAACGGTGTTGTCGTAATAATCGAAGCCTTCCGTACGCACGCCCGCTTCCTTTGCGGCTGCGGCGACGGTCTCCGGGTTGCCGACCAGCACCGGCGTGCCGATGCCGCGCCTGACGACCTGCTCCGCGGCCCGCAGGATCATGTCGTTACCGCTTTCCGGAAACGCCACGCGTTTAGGCGCGCTTCTTGCTTTTTGTTCCAATGTTTCAATCAGGTTTGCGCTCATAGGTTTTCCTTTCCGATGGTTGGGCCTCTGTTTGGGCAATGGCGAACGCCTGCGCAAACCCGCCGTCATAGCTGAGGGACACGAGCACCTCTCCGACGCCCCTTTGGTAGGCCGCGTCTCGGACGCTGCCGTGCAGCGTCACGCAGGGGCGCCCGTTGTCATCCGATAAAATTTCAATTTCGCAGAGCCTCACACGTTCGCCGTCAATCCCAAGCGCCTTGAACACGGCTTCCTTGCCGCTAAAGCGCGTTGCATAATAGGAAAACGGATCGGCGCGGGCGGCGGCCTGGGCGATTTCGCCCCGCGTATAGGTAGCCAGAAGAAACGGATCGCCCGGCCGCAGGCTTGTATCCCGCAGCCGGTCGATTTTCAATATGTCTGTGCCAACGCCCAGCACCATGCACCGTTCCTCCAGCATCCGCTTATCTGTACACGTAATCTCCCGCCTTATATTTGGGCGGTATCACCGGCACCTGAATGAAGCTTTCATACGAACCGCCCGTGTGGATGATGTGGCGGCCGCGGTTGTCCGTATCCCAGGAGAGCGGCTCAAACCAGCCCTCGCGGATATAGCGGCCCGCGATCTGAATGCGCAGCTTCTCGCCCTTGTGCCAGATGCGCGAGGAGGGTACGATGGCGATATCCACCGGCACGATCTCGCCTTTGGCGAGCTTCTGCTCGCGCTTATGCGCCAGCACCGGATGAAACCGCGTGGAAAGTTCGGGGTCGAGCTCGCGGCGGGATACGCGCATTTTGCCCCACGCGCCCGGATGCGGCTCGCCCAGCGTCGTCCACGGGATCCAGTTGCCCTGCGCGTCCGCCTTCTGGAGGTTTATGAAGAGATCCATATCGTCATAGCCGTCCGCTTCGACGAACAGGCGCAGGAACGCATAGCCGGAAAGCTCCGTATCCTCCGCGAACGCCATGTCGAACTCGACTTGTTCCGTGTTGGCATCGTAGCTGACTTTGGCTTCGCGAGCAACCGGTGCGTCGCACATGGTCGCGGCGGCGGCATCAAGGTAGAAGCGCTTGTATTCCGTGCGGTCAATCGGGAAGGATTTTTCGGCGCGGTGCGTCTGAAAATCACAGTCCAGCCCATCCATCACGTCGAGGCGCACGCGCGGCGTCATCTCCCAGCCGTTGTGGATATCCTTCAGGTAACGGTCATAGAAGCGCTTGAGGTCCTCAAGATTATCGGGGTTGTACGAATCGGGCCACTCGAAGTCGCGGTGGATGCGAATCCATTTTTTG